>JAOAHK010000118.1 GCA_026415275.1 Anaerolineales bacterium | reverse complement strand
GTATCGCGGCCTGCCAAGCCAGCTAACACTGCTCGAATATCATCTTCATCACCTAGCCAGCCCGAAATGCGTGTACCAAGTTGGGACATCACTTCGTCATCGATCTGCGAGGGACGTTGATCAACGATTAGGAGAGTAACATAATACTTTCGCATCTCCCGCGCAATAGTGCTGAACGTCGTCTGGCTTGCTAGCTCTCGGTTTAGGAGCTTATGTGCCTCCTCAAGGACAATTACCAAGGGACGAGGCTCCCTGGTTTTGGTTGTACGGTAAGCGTCAGTGCGTCTCTCCCAAGCTTCTCGAATCCGGCGGGTGAGCAAATTGGAGACAAACAGGTAATCAACATCCTGCTCGTACTTTCCAAATGAGAGGACGATATGCAGTCCTTGCTCTAACATGCTCACGATTTGCCCAACGCCATCCGCAGCAGGTTCTTCTACTATATAATCCCGATGAAAAAGCACATTTAATTTTGAATGCAACCCTTCGGCTGCCATAGGATGAACACCACTGCGATTTGCCCAGGCTGCAACGCTATCAGGGGCAGCGATACGCTTTCCGTCCTCACTCTCGACAATGGCTCCATTTCTCATTGCCCGAAATTCACGAAACCAATGCTCAACCCCAAAACTGCTGACTAAAGCTTCTAGGGTTGTTGAGGTTGTCTCGCGCAAATTCAACACCCCACTCAATAGCTCGATGTCTGCTGGTCGAATATCCTTCATGGCAATTTCAAGGTGAAAATCGGGAGGCTGCAAGCGGATGGTGCTTTCTCTGCCCAAACCGACCACGCGCACTCGAGCTGGAAATGCGTTTCTCAACCCCTTGACCCTCAAGCCCGTGTCGGAGGCAATATCATCAAAGCCATATTCGTTGTGCATATCAAAGACAAGCACCGAGGCACGATTCCGTTGGATCAATCCCGCTAGAAGCAAACGCGTTAGAAACGATTTTCCCGTTCCTGTTGCCCCAAAAATCCCTGCAGAACGTTGAATAAAGCGATCTAAATTTATGCACACGGGATGACCCGACTCTCGTGTATAACCCACTACAAAATTCATCTCCTCATCAGGCTTACCAAAAATCTCCGCAATATCACCTGCTCCGGCTAGATACCCCTCAGCGTGATGATGTGGCACTGTTTTGACTGGCAAGATACTGGGTTTCGGGTGGATACCACGCTGGATTTCTTCTTGCCATTGCAGATAAGCCTGCGTGCCCGGTTCCGGTCCGCGATCCAACATTAACGCTGGCAAAATCTCTATGT
Organism: Anaerolineales bacterium; assembly: GCA_026415275.1. Classification (GTDB taxonomy): domain Bacteria; phylum Chloroflexota; class Anaerolineae; order Anaerolineales; family UBA4823; genus NAK19. Next base: position 6,107 of record JAOAHK010000118.1, on the reverse strand, counting down.
TCGTATAAAGTGTTTGGCCAAGAAGGGCTTGGGTAATAAGGGAAGGAAAGCGGCTTTCGGTTTGTTCGTCGGCAAAGCGAGGGTCTGTGGCACCAAGTTGTATATCGGTAACTAAGCCATAAAAAGCCCAATTGCCACTCCAAACCGTGACAAAACTGCCTTCTTGCACTTGATCCGAGGGTACAATAAGCCGAGCTCGTAGGTTTTCTTTGAGTCCACCGCCGATAATATAACCAATTTTTTCTGGATAAGTTGGTTTGGCTGTCATGTTCCAATTCTCTATTGGATTTGTAGCATCCTATGCGGGTTCAAACAAATGGGTATCGCTAAGGCAATGCAACACCCGAATTAGGGTGGGGTAATCATCACGCAATAAGGTGATAATCTCTTGGATGGCCTGCTGACACCAATCTGCCCTGCCCACTTGCTTATGAGCGATCTGAGTGTTCTGTAGGTGTGCAGCTAACACCTCAATCATCAACGGCGAATTCTCCTGTAACAGATGGCGTAAATAACCAAACCGACCGCTTGAAGTGAACTTCACCACTTCTCCCGATGCACATAATACCATGCGATCGAGACCGAGGGGTGGTTGAGGTGGAAGTAAGTGATAAATCCGACTCCCCGATCGATAACCTACCGTCTGGACGCGAATCTCTAACGGCACACTGCGGTTCAGACGATGATCGCGTATAATCGCTTCGTCAATCGGTTCAACAGTTGCCAATTGACGCACAAATCCGTCATCAGCGATCGAAATATCGGTGATAATACCATAGACGGAATAATCATCGCTTAAGTCCACCCGCGTCAAATCCCCCAATGAAGGCAAGTTAATCTGGGCGGCATGGCAACCCACCAGAAATTGACGACTATTCGCACTGAGCAAACGGCCAATCTGAACTTCACTCACCATCTCGATCCTCATTCCAAGTGACTTTTCTTGCGCAATGGCATATTTTTCAACCCTTGTTTATTCGAAAGTTTTGTTGGTGGATAACCACGGCGTTGTAATTCAACCAGCAAAGTCCGTACGATAGCATCGCGATCCTCAGGACGAACCACAGCCACCTCATGGGCACGGTGTAAAAGATATGGATAGGCATACGATCCACTCTGGCGGCACTGATTAAGTAATAATGCCTGAAGCTGTTCAACCAATCTTTCATCTCTCGCCAACCAGAGCGGAATCTCCACCCTTGCTACGCTGCGTTCAACTCCATTTCCAACGCATAAGTAGAAAAAACACACTGCACTATCTTCGGGAAGATGCTCTAACAACGGTGATTGCAACCGAAAGATCGCCGAGCGTTCACCAGGGGACAATAGTAACCCAAACAGATCTGAATCGATAACACCCTTGAAAGGTCGATATCGGCGCAATTCCTGCCAATCCTGAACATTTGCCGCCCCCAATTCCAATAAACGCACCACATAGGCTGACTCAGGTCGATCAATATAGCCCACTAGAGAAATGCCTCGTTCACGAAACATCGTCAGAGTATCCGTATAACTCTGTAACAAGCGATGAAACTCCTGTCGTTCTTCATCCGAGGCGCGGTACTCCATCCAAAGCTCAAGAGGTCCATCCATCAACGCAAGCACAGGGGGTTCAAGAGACAGGCTGATTTCAAGGAGCAATTTTCTTTCCAAAACATCGCGGCGAAAATTTAAGAGCGCTTCATTAAAATCTTCCTTTTCCGAAAACCAAAATTCATTTTGTGAAACTTCTTTCGGTAGTTGATCTACCTTGTAAGGTAACGTCACTCCACCAAGATGGATGTATCCGAAAAATATTTCGGCATGACGATCAGGCAGAATTTGTGAGCCATCTACGGCAGCCAAATTGGCACAATGATCCCCTCTTGGTAGAGAAATAGTTGCAGCCAGATTCTGCTCAAAGGGTTTTGCACAGCGCAAAGTTTTTCCTTCTTGAGCTATGGCTTGCTGAACTCGCTCATGAAGATATTCAGACGCCTCAGCATAGCGAAAAAGGACTTGAAGCGCCTGCTCACGACGTTGGCGACGGCTCATCGAAGCCTGTTCAATCTGATTGGCAAGCTCCACAATCTTGGGATAGAGTTGGCGGTAATCGATGGTCACTCAAACTCTGTCCTAATTTGCAATTCGAATATTTTGGAACAACTTGATGATGTTGTTTTACTGGAAATAATTGATAAGTTTCGCGGAAGAATCAATTAATCAAACCAATTTTATCACGACGATTCGATGATCTCTTCTCATTCTATTTTTACAAAATCAACGGGGGGTTGATCACCTAAAGATGGTCAAGCATACTTATCCCCCGTTGATTCGGCGGTTAAATCCAAGTAGAGATCTCTTAGCAATTGCCGACTTAATCGAGCTTTGTTTTGCTGAAACCTTAGATCAAAGCGGGCGGGATTACATTCGACAATTGCGCCAAATTGGCAAAGAAACAACTTTTTTCTGGTTCGAAGGATCATCGCATCAAATCTATGCCCCACGAGAGGGCTTCGTATGGGAAGAGCAGGGCAAAATTATTGGAAACCTCTCGATTTTCCCGTTTCAAACACCACGCGGCATTGAATATTTGATCGCTAATGTTGCGGTTCATCCTGATTTTCGCCGCCGAGGCATTGCGCGCTGGTTGACTGAACGCGCCCTGGATTACATTCGCGAGCGTGGAGGTCGTCAAGCCTGGTTGAATGTTCGCGAAGACAATCAAGCGGCAATCGCCCTTTATCGTGAGTTAGGTTTTACAGAAAAACTCAGACGCACTCATTGGCAGTATCTAGCCTCATCAAATGCAAAACAGCCTTCCAGAGAGCAAAAAGCGCAAAGTGTGTCCTTCCAAATTCACCGTCGGATGGCTAAGGAATGGGAGACGCAAAAACAATGGCTGCTATGGACTTACCCAATAGATTACCATTGGCATCTCGACTTTCATCTTAACTGGTTTGCACCTGGTTTTCTATCTTGGCTGAGAGAACTATTGAATAATAATCGTTTTCAACACTTTTCTATTGTAATAGCTCAACAACTGGTCGGCGTTGCTACGCTGCAAACAAACGCCCGAGCGGAACAATTCCTTTGGATGGCGTGTAATCCGCAAATGGAGAATGAGGCATTTCAAGCTTTTCTGAATTATTTGCTGAACAATCAAACTATAAAAAGGAAAATAACTTTGGATTACCCTGCTCAACGGGCAACGTCGATTTTACAAGAATTCGGCTTCACTCCCATGCAGACCTTAATCTGGATGCATCGCTCCCTAACCCATACTGAATAGACTAACCGATCCTAAAAGAAATTGCTATGACCCCTTTTGTCATTCTCATTGTACTACTCTCGACCTTGATGCATGCTGGTTGGAATTTGCTCGCCCACTACGATCGCAGCGAAAGTTTGTTTTACAAGCGTATGCTCATCTTTATTATTCTTGTTGGTTTTTTTCCCACCTTGATCAGCGAGCTCGAAGCAAAATCTCTTCCGCCTTTAGCTTGGTTATGTGTGTTAGGGTCTGGATTTTCTGCAGGTTTATACCTCTTTTTCTTGGCAAAATCCTTCGAGTCATCCGACTTTTCGGTTGTGTACCCTGTAGCTCGCTCTTTGCCAGTGATCTTTATTGGGATCATTGATACCCTGCGTGGACGCCCTCTAACAGTTTGGGGGTGGGTTGGAATTGGATTAGTGAGTTTAGGCTGCTTCCTCGTCCCTCAACGCTCACTGCGATCATTCTCTTGGCGCTCCTATCTCACACCAACCTCGGTTTGGATGCTCCTAACTGCTTTGGGAACCATTGGGTATACCTATCTGGATAAAATTGCAGCTGAAGTTGTTCAACAAAGCCCCGCTACAGCTGCCCGTTATGGCTATATCTACTTTGCTATCTCTTTCATTCCCTATTCGCTATTCCTGCATTACTTTAGTCCTCCAAAACCGAAAGACGCGCCGAACCATGTTGGATGGAAGCTAGCCATATTAGCTGCCATCCTAAGCTTTGGTGCCTATTGGTTAATTCTATGGGCATATCAGCTAAGTCCCTATGCCAGCTATATTGTTGCTTTCCGTCAGTTTAGCATCGTTATTGGGAGTGCTGTCGCATTAAGTTTTTACAAAGAGGGTGGCCTAGCTGTCCGTTTAGCCGGGGCACTGTTAATCACAGTTGGGTTGATTTTTATTGCGGTTTTAGGAAGATAACATACAGAAGGCAGACGTCACCGTAAGCCATCTTGGCATACGTGGTCACCCACGATTGCAAAAGGTATAAGTAGCTACTTAAGCTTACCCCATCTTAACCACAATATCGGAGAGAATATTCGCTGCCTCATCACCGCGATCTGCAGCATTGGATAAGTGTCGATAGGTCTCCCGATATTTCAACATCTCAACAATATGTTCTGCATCTTTTGGTTGGTGGAATAAATCTGCCAGCGCTTCTCGATAAAGCCGCTCGACTTGGTTTTCGAGTTGTTTGGCACGCACCGCATGGCTCATGGTGACACTGCTGTGATCGGAGAGCCGCTGAACGCCCAAATGCACTTCAGAAGCCATTTTTGCCAATCGTTGACCGATTTCTAGCATGTAATGATTGGGCACAACATCAAGGATTTCCATCTCGACCGTCGTAGTATAAGCATAATCCAGCATGTCATCTATCGCTCGAGAAAGGGCATGGATATCCTCCCGATCAAATGGTGTGACAAAAGTTCGGTTAAGTTCGTCAATCAGAATCCGCCGAATCTCATCGGCAGCTTCCTCGAGTTTACTCACTGCTTCGGCTGTTTGTTCATCTGGGTTCTTAAAGTAATCCACCAATGCCCGCATACCTTCTTCAGTCAGAGAGGCTTGTTGGATCAGGAGTTCAACAAACCGGTCAGGTTTTTGCTTGAGCAGATTTTTCAAAGACAACTTTTTCCATAATGGCGTACTTTTTTTCATTACAATCACCTCACAATATTATTGAATAAATGGGCTTAGCAGAGCATAGAAGAGCGATCCAAGTAACCCAGAAAATGGAATGGTCAAAATCCAGGCAATAACGATTTGCCAAGCAACCCCCCAACGTACTTTTTGAATTCGCTCGGCTGAGCCAACTCCTACAATGGATGAACTGATGACTTGGGTCGTGCTTACTGGAGCGCCGAGCAACGCTGCACCGAGTATAACGGTTGCACTTGCCATCTGCGATGAAAAAGCGTGCACCGGTCGAATGCGATAAAACTTTCCTCCCATGGTGCGAATTAAGCGCCATCCTCCTAAGGCTGTTCCTAACGCAATCGCTAAGGCACAGGCTTCAATGACCCAATTGGGCACATGAAAGGTCGGGAGTACTCCAAAGGCAACTAACCCCAAGGTAAGAATTCCCATTGTCTTCTGCGCATCGTTCGTACCGTGGCTTAAGCCCAGTGCAATCGCAGTAATCCATTGAGCACGTTTGAAGAAAGTATTGATGGATGGAGAAGTAGCTCGCCCAATTTGTAGAGTAATCCGCATGAAAATCCAGCCAATGATTAAACCAATCAGGGGAGAAACAAAGAGACCAACCAGAACTTTCTCCATCCCCTCCATGCGGATCACCCCAAGCCCATGACCCATGATTGCAGAGCCAACAAAACCACCGATCAGAGCATGGGATGAACTCGATGGAATACCAAACCACCAGGTTAAGACGTTCCATAAGATCGCCGCAAGCAAAGCTGCCATTGCCACTGGAACCGTAACTGCTGGGCTCTCAAGAACCTCATTCCCAATCGTTGTAGCAACAGCAACACCGAAGAGGAAGGGACCGATTAGATTGGACAACGAGGCAATGGCTAACGCTGTCACCGGCTTCATCGCCCGTGAAGCAATTGCCGTCGCCACCACGTTGGCGCTGTCGTGAAAACCGTTAAGAAAATCAAAGGTTAAGGCAATAATAACGAAAAGGACTAGCAAGGGGTCCAAACTTTTTTCCTTAGATCAGAAAATATTAGATAGTTCGCATTATATACTTATTCATTAATTATGTTATAAATCCTTAATCGATTATACCATAAATTAATAATTGTTAATTTTAGTAGGTTTATAACCTCGTGATTTTATATCAAATAGGAGTTAAGTCCATTCTAGATTAACCTTTGTTT
>JAOAHK010000117.1 GCA_026415275.1 Anaerolineales bacterium | reverse complement strand
CAGGCAGAATGTGTGATTGGGCGTCCCGACCGAGATCGAGCGTTCACAGGCGTGGAAAACGGAATAAGTAGGCACGGAGAAAGACGGCAAAGACGCGTGGCATCTTGGCTATGATTTTGGCAACACCGTATCGAGGGCGTGCTATTCCTCGGGGTATGGTCACTTATTCGTAAAAAACGATTGCAGATGGGCTAGATTTGCGCAATTGATGTTGGACTGTGAATTCAGTTACCTAGGACTAATGTTGAGTCTGTTCGAAGAACAAATCAACTGGGTCATTCGCCTGAATTGGCGTGCCAAAGCGCCCGAACTCTACGCCGACAACGATCAAGAAGTGGAATCGAAGATTTTGCCTGACGATGTATGTGATACATGGGCAAAGTGTGTATCAATCTGATTGGGACTTGGAAGAAAGGCTTGGACAAACCAGTTTGGATTATGACCAGCCTAGAAGCCAAACGAGGCTTACAGATTTACATTGCGCGTATGAAAATCGACCAAAGCATTCGAGACTTGATAACTGTGCTGAGGTTGACCAAATTGATGAACAAACGGCAAGAATACGCGGAGAAAATGTTTACGCTGTTATTGTTGGTTTTCACGATTGGCTTGCTGGTTGGCGAAGAGTTGCGTGTCTGGCTGTATGGTGAGCAAATCGCTGGCGAGACAAAAATGGAAACGCTATTCTGGTCTATTTGTACTGCCCAATCAAAACTGGCCACTCCCCAATCACCAAAAAGCAGCCATTTTTCATGCCGCTTTGACCATCTTTCGCAACCTGGTTCGTCCATCTGTCCGAACTTTTGTCTGAACCTCAGCTATTTGCCTAAAGCAACAATTAACAAACCATCGATGCTGGTAAGGTATGAGAGCAAAAGATGAGAATGGGAAATGAATAAGCAAGGAGGTAGAAGATAATTTTTGAGAAATTTGATAGTTAATGAAGAAAGCAGCCTACTTGTTAACTACCAAAGTTAGCTTGGTAATCTTTCGTTCATCTGAATGTGTTAACCTATTTTTACGGAAAATTCTTATTGGGTTGTGACTTCACTGCACCGAGCATATCGTGCGCAGATCGAGCCTGAATTTCTGCCTCTCTTTTCATTCGTGCTATACTGAAAAAGAGCTATTCTCCAAAGGAGGATTGAGATGAGCGAAGTGTTCATCATCTCTGCTGTGCGTACGCCAGTGGGTGTGGGTAAACCCGGTGGTGTGCTTTCTTCCTTCACTCCCCTGCATTTGACAGCACAAATTCTGCAAGAAGTCGTGCGCCGTGCTGGCTTTGACCCTCGTCAAGTGGATGATGTCATTTGGGGATGTGTGACACCGCTTGGTGAACAAGGTGCCAATTTGGCACGCTTGGCTTTGCTGCAAGCTGGTTTTCCAGTTGAAATCCCTGCGGTGACCCTCAACCGCATGTGTGGCTCAAGCCAACAAGCCGTTCACTTTGCTGCCCAAGCGATCCTTGCTGGCGATATGGAAATCGTTGTCGCTGGCGGCACAGAGATCATGTCCCGCGTGCGCATGGGGAGCGATTGGCCGCCGCAGTGGCCTGCCGATTTTCCCTACCCCCTTGTCCATCAGGGCATTAGCGCCGAGCTGATGGCTGAAAAGTGGGGCATCAGCCGTGAAGAGATGGATGATTTTAGCTATCACTCGCATCTGAAGGCGATGCAGGCGATCCAAAACGGTTGGTTCGGAGAGCAAATTTTTCCTATCCAGCGTCAGGATGGGATTTCGGTGGTGCAAGACGAGGGCGTACGCATGCCCCCTGATCGTGAGAAGATGGCAGCGCTCAAGCCGGCATTTAAGGAAAATGGCAAGGTTACTGCGGGTAATTCCAGCCAGATCAGCGACGGAGTTGGAGCAGTTGTCCTTGCCTCGGCAAAAGCTGTGGGACGATACAATTTGCAGCCGTTGGCGCGACTGGTGGCGCGCGTTGTGGTTGGCAGCGATCCGGTGCTGATGCTAGATGGACCTATCCCCGCCACCCGTCAGGTGCTGAAACGCGCCGGCTTATCTCTTGATGACATAGATGTGATTGAGATTAACGAAGCCTTTGCCTCGGTGGTTTTAGCATGGATGCGTGCACTACAACCCGAGCCGCAACGCGTTAACCCCAATGGCGGGGCAATTGCCTTGGGGCATCCCCTCGGCGCCACAGGAGCCATTTTGATGACTAAGCTGGTCTATGAGTTGCAGCGGCAGCAGGCGCGCTACGGCTTGCAGACCATGTGCATTGGTCACGGTATGGCAACGGCAACGATCATCGAGCGCGTATAGATAGCGACCTCAAGGAAACCCTCATCGCTCTTTTGATAAAGGTTAGGTTCAGGTCGATCGGTGAGCGATGAATTGGCGGTGAGGCTGCTCTCCCTTCGTCCGCTGGGAGAGGGGTAGGGGGTGAGGGCTGCTCAAGGGCAGCGCACAATCCCCTGGGCATACAAACACCCCCCGCACGTGGGAAATGTGTTGCCGTAACAGTCTTCCCGATTTTCCAGAGAGAGGTCACAACCACCACACACTGCACAGGGAGCAAAGTCAAAGCGTTGTACTTTTTCCCTGAAAGCAGTATAGTTAGTATCATCCCATAGCGCCAACAAAGGACGTTCTTTCAGGCTGCCGACAAAATAGGCTTTGGAGTAGCGTGGACGGTCTTCGGCAAGGTAACTGGTGTGGTCATGCAACAAGGGCAAGCAAGGGCTGACACCGCCATGCCAGGCGATCGAAACCGAGCCGCGCTGGATAAACGGGCAGCAATCGTTGGCACTGCTCAGATTCACCCCACCCCAACTAGTGTTGAAGCCACTGCGCAGCGTCTCGATAAACGGTTCGACGGTCAAGGCGTCGAACTCAATGCGGGGAAAATCGAGCAACGGCACCCAATGGGAGGCAATATACAGGGGTTCATGCAATGCCGGCGCATAAAGCGATTCGCGCACTATCTCGACCGTGTAGGGTAATCCGTTGGTGACCCCCACGTGTTGAACACCCAGCCGTTTGCGCCAGCGGTAAAGTTCGGGCAGATCGGAGAGATTGCGTCGCATGGCGACAAAGACGATGCCAATCTGAGGATGAGGAAGGTGAGCTGGGGGACGCAGGCGTTGGAAAGCTTCGATATTCGCCAACACCTTCGGCAATTCGGCGCCGAGGCGAATATCGGCGTAACTTTCGGGGCGGATGCCATCCAGGGAAATCCACAACTTATCCAAACCTGCCGAAATCAGTTGCTGGGAGCGTTCCGGGGATAAAAGGGTGGCGTTGGTGATCAACTCCACCGTTGCGCCGGCTTTCTTGGCCNATGTCACCATCTCCACGATGTGCGGGTGGGCTAAGGGTTCGCCAAAGCCCCCGAAAAAAATGGTTGGCGCAGGGGAAAGCGCCTCGATGCCTTCTAAAATCCTCTGAAAAACGCTCTCATCCATATACCCTGCACTCTCGTCCCAAACCTTGCGCATGCACATCACGCAGGCGAGATTGCAGAGGTTGGTCGCTTCCACGTAGATTTTGCGCAGGCGGGTANTGGGGGGTAGCACCTCAAGGTGCTCCCCGGTCTCTTGAATCCGGATCCCCTCGCCGCCTTGCCATCCATAGCGTTTCGCCACAGCTTCGGGGATGATTACTGGCACACCGTCCTTGACCGTTCGTTCGGGCTTGGAATTACCGTTCATCCGATCAAAAGTTCCCTGATATTCCGAGGAGTAGCCTGCGGCTAAAAAGCTTCAGAGCGAGGATAAGACAGAAGTAAATAGCCTGCACCATTTATGTATTTTGCCTTACTTTTGATACGATTTCAAGAGGGGAGAAGAACTTCTGCCTTTTGGAGTGCACAGAGAGGTGTTCTATAAGGAGAGTCAGATACCATCCAGACAGTTAGGTGCCGGAAGACTCATCCGAGCCTGCCGGCACTCTGACAATGGCTAATATCAAAAGTCTTCAGCGAGATTCTTGATAGACGTCTTCCTATCGCAGGACAATTGGCAGAAAAAGTTGAAATCTCTTTCCCAACAATGCAAAATAAGAGAAATGATCCACACAAGCAGTCACACGGTCGAGTTGCCAATCGGCTTGACTGCTCACTTCTTTTTTCCACTGACTGCCGTTCCAGTGATAAATGCCGAGTTGGGTATCCTCGCGCACCAGCCATCCCTTATAGTTGACTGTGATCGTATAACAAGTGCTGGGTGTAATGGTTGGCGGGTTTTGGCTGCCCCCTTCAACCGCAGTGAGATCGAAGATGCGCCAGGCGCTCAAATCGCCTGTTGCTGGGGCTTGGGCGGGAGTTGTCGGAGTATAGGTGATCACCGTGTTGGCGCCGACCAAACCCGCCGGGAAATGAAGGTGAGCCTGCCCATCGCTGGAGAAGAGATCGCCTTCTTTCGCGGGACTCAACANAATGCTGGTGGGAATTGAGTCCCCATAACGATTGGAAAGCAAGATACCTTGATGCCCGCCAATCCACATCACTGGGCCATATCCATAATTCGCGGAATGCACTGCGCTTACAGTGCCGAAATTGAGGGGGATATCCTCCGGCAACCAGGTATTTCCCACATCTGCGCTTGCCAATACCAATGTCTCGGTTTTGGAAGCGTCGATGCCGCCCACCCAACCAAAGGCGGGTCCAGAGAAGTCTGCTGCATGGTAATACTCGATACCGGCGCCATCCCTTTGCACTTGCCAGGTGTTCCCCCAATCTGAGGAAAAGAGGATCACATCCGAACCAACCGCCCAAACCCACTTACCGTAACAATAGACACTGGTGAGCGTTTTTGTCACGCCACTGTTCCGTGGATTCCAATCGCTGCCGCCGTTAGCCGTGGCGTAAATTGTGCCGTATTCCCCGACTGCCCAACCGTGGGTGGTATCGCTAAAGCAGACATCGTATAAATTGTGTTGGCCATAGAGATATTTCTGTTCGCTCCAAGTTTCTCCGCCATTAGTAGTGACGTAAATCCAGCCATTGCCATTGGGAGCGCCACCTACTGCCCAACCATAGGCCGCCCCCACAAACTGAATTCCCCTAAAGGGCCTTGCACCACTTAGGCGAGAAGTCCAATGAAGCCCGCCATCGAATGNATGGAGAATCTCACCCCCACCATTGCTACCTGTGACTGCCCAACCTTCAAATTGGGTCACAAATTGGATTTCGTTGACCCAAGTGATGCCGCTTTTCTGGACATTCCACGTGCTCCCTCCATCTTGAGTGGCAATGATTTGTCCCGGAAAACCTGAAGTACTCCAACCAACCCCTGCCCAGCCGCGTTTGTCATCAACAAAATAGAGATCCCGAATTTGACCGGTGGTCGAACCGAGCAGTCGCTTCCAGTGCTGACCCCCATCGGATGTATAAAATACACTTCCCGCCTCGCCCACCAGCCAGCCGTTGCTAAAGTTGACAAAATCTGCTCCGTAAAGATTAACTTCCGTTCCGCTCTCCTTTTTTGTCCAAGTGGAATTTTGATATTGTGCCAGAAAACCGCTTGTACCTACAATCCAACCACTTGTGGAGCCGATTAGTTCGATATCGTAGAGGTCTCTTGTCCAGTCGGGGATAAACCACTTCGTCCAGTGATTTCCACCGTCACTAGTTTGCCAGAGTGCACCGCCCATCCCTACCAACCATCCCGAATTGCGATTGACAAAATCTACATCATAGAGGGTATGCGTTTCGGTACAAGAGGTTTGCAGAGTCCAACTTGTCCCACCGTTTTGGGTGGCAATTACAATCCCGTCTTGCCCGGGTGCCCAGCCGTAGGAAGCATCTACGAAATCGACCCCATAGAGACTCTTGGTCACTCCGCTGGTTTGTGGATCCCATTTTAGTCCGCGGTTGGTTGTGTAGAGGATCACTCCATTATCTCCAACTGCCCAACCGCGATTGGAGTCCAAGAAGAAAACTCGATTTATGTTTGCAGTGGTAGGAACAGTCTGTCTTTGCCAACCTACCCCGCCGTTTTGGGTGAAAAGGATCACTCCCTTGTCGCCGACTGCCCAACCATACGTTTGATCTATAAAGTAAACATGGTTGAGGTTTGTCTTAATCTCACTAGGCACTTGCTCCCACGTTTTGCCCCCGTCTCCGGTACGAACGATGAGACCACCCTCCCCCACGGCAACACCTAGGGAGGCGGTGGAGAACGAGACACTTCTGAACACTCCCCCGGCCACCCAGTGCCAAGCCGGCAGATTTGTCCATCCATCACTTTCGCTTTCATAAGCTGCTTGGGTTGGATGGGCACTGGCCAAGGCGAGAACTAAGAAAAGGATGAGTCTGGCAAGCATATGTAGACGCTCCTTTCTATAAAAAGTAGAGTTGCCTTAAACTGCAAAAGTTTGCCCTGAGCGCTCTGCGAGTGGGTTATTCAGTTGATTGAAACCATTAAGGGAAAACATTAAGGGGACCCAAGCTCATTTTCATTATAACATAAAACTTTCATCGACGCTCCTTTAGAGAAGCTGTCATACTTATGACCACCTCGCCGCAAGCGTATAAAAATTCTAGGTTACTATTGCCTCATATAAAAATATCTGATAAAATTTCAATAATTCTACAAATTTTATCCAATTTATCTAGTTCTCCCCTTTACAGCAGACGATCCCTGAAAGAGGGGAAACACAGGGGCAGGTCAGCGGGAAACGGTTTGCTTGCGGGGTACGCGGTTTGGGTTCGCTTTGACAGGGTTAAGGAGGCAAGGATGGTCTTCTTCTCTTTTGTATCCCGTACTTTGGTTGTTTGCTTGCTCATTGCCACTCCCCTAATTCTGTTCCAACCCCCACCAGCCGCCTCTGCAGCCGGGACAGTGCGCTATGCAGTGCCCGCCGGGCCTCCAACCAACGGTCTCAACAGCGGCACATGCACTTCCTGGGCGGCCGCATGCACCTTAAGTTACGCTCTCACGCAAGCCACAAGCGGAGATGAGATTTGGGTGCGAATGGGTGTATATAAACCCACCGACTATATACCCTCCGGATTTTCCGGAAGTCATCGCACCCTTAGCTTCGCTCTCAAAAACGGCGTTGCCTTGTACGGTGGTTTCAAAGGCACCGAGAGCACCCGTTCTCTACGCAATCCCTCTGTTTTTATAACCGTCTTGAGCGGGGATATCGATAACAACGATACGGTTGACTCCAACGGGGTGACGACCTCGATCAATGGCAGCAACAGTTATCATGTGGTTACAGGCGACAACGTCATCAACACCGCTACCTTAGATGGCTTCGTCATCACGGGCGGTCAGGCGAACAATGTTTTCCCTAACAATAGCGGCGGCGGAATGCGCCTGACCAACAGCAGCCCAACCCTGACCAGCCTGACCTTTGCCGGGAACGACGCCGGCGGTGGCGGAGGGATGTCCAATTCCAACAGCTCTCCCTCCTTGGT
>JAOAHK010000116.1 GCA_026415275.1 Anaerolineales bacterium | reverse complement strand
GGCAGCATAAAGCAGGTCGTGACATTGGTCGGGATCGCCATTGAGGTCAAGATCTTAACAACTTCAACTCCCTGCGTCGTTCCTGGAACTTTGATCATCAAGTTTGGGGCAATTGCCCGAATTTCTTTGGCATCTTCAACCATTCTTTCGGTGTCGAAGTTGATGCGCGGATCAAGTTGCCCAGAGATGTACCCAAAACGCCCGTTTGAGGCCTCCCAAATCGGCATCAACATCTCAGCGCCACGTCGAATCACCTCTTTATAGGTCATCCAGAATAACTCATGTTGAGTTTTGTCTTTATTTTCGGAAATAAGGTTATCAATCCATTCGTTCCAAAATTCAGGGTCATTTTTTACAGCAGTCAGTGAGAGAGGGGGATTGGTCGTACATCCACGGATCACACTGTTCACTGGATCGTCAACGTTGAAAAAGCGGGTCAGCTCTTCCTCCATTGTCTTTTTGCGCTCGGGAGGCGCCCAATCGACCATTTTCTTTTTCCACGATTTGAAGACCAATGGAGATGAGTCCCACCAAATCTCCATTTCGGGATTGGTGGCAACCAAACGCTCAATTACACTCGGATTCATCGAAACCTCCTATATTGTCAGGTAATTTTGGACGATAGCCTCATTGAATGAGGATGATACACTTCAACAGAGAAGTTCTTCTCTGTAACAGCCAAACCGTGTTAACGCTCCATTGAGACAGTCAGAGAGTACATATCACCTCGGTTATAACAATATGTAAACTCCACTGCTGTCCCATCTTCTGCAAGAATTTTTCGTTCTTTATATAGAATAGGTGAGTTCGGTTTGATATCCAATAATTTGGCAATTTCTGAAGAAGCAGGGCGTGCTTCTAGCTTTTGAATGGCTCGTTTTACCCGGTAACCATACTTTTCCATAACATCCCAAATATGAACATTCTCTAAGTTCTCATAGACAATTTCCGCAAACAGTCGGTGCGGGAGATAGGAATCATGTACTGTAACCGGAGTCTGGTTTACAAAGCGTAAGGTGCGAATGCAGATTACATTCTCACCGGGTGAAAGACGCAGTTCTTTGGCTATTTTGTCTGATGCTGGAGAGACTTCAATTTTTAGAACAGTGGAAGAGGCATCAATACCTTGCTCTCTTGCGCTCTCAAAAAAGTTTGTCAAGCGGGTATGATCTCGGTCAAAATGAGGATAGGAAACAAAGGTACCGACACCGTGCTTGCGATGCAGCAGTCCTTCTTTGATCAAATCTAAGATCCCCTGCCGCACGGTCATTCGGCTTACACGATACTGTTGAGCTAATTCATCTTCGGATGGGATCTTTTGACCAGGATGAAGATTGCCATGCATTATTTCTGCACGCAATGCTTCACGTATTTTTACATAGAGGGGGACGCCTTCGGTTATGAGGATTTTATCCACAGGCAAACTACTGTAAAATATAGACGTATAGACGTCTATATTTTACAGTCAGCTAGATAAAATGTCAAGTTAAAATTTTTATATTTGCGTTTTTCGAGAGGAAAGATAATTTGCCTCATACGCATGAAAAACAACCGTAGAGACACCCTTGTGGGCTACCTCTACGGTCATTTTCTCTAAAACGATTTCGCTTGGCTAATTCTTATGCACCAATTCCACTGGCTCTTTGACTATCAAAGTTGGGCAAGGGCAATAATGTAAAAGCTTGCGCGGCAAAGAACCCAATTGCCATTGATGTCTTCTGCTTAGCCCACTAGCGCCCAGAACCACAAGGTCAATCGCCTCTTTTTCAACATAATCGCGAATTTGTTCGCCCGGTTCCCCTTCCAACAATACAGCTCGGGTGGGTAATTCATGTCTTTGTAGGATCAAGGTGGCTCGACGGAGAATTTCGTCCGCGTCTTGGATTGAAAGTAATTTTCCTTTTCCATTTCCATCGATCTTGGGATTTTGCAACACTTCCAAATCAATAGGTTGCATAACAAGGGGTGGCACCACGTGAACGACATGGATTTCTGCCTCATCTGGGAGAGGAAACTTGCCAAGGTACTCCGCAGCATACTCTGCTTGGGAAGAGCCATCTGTGAAGAAACCGATCTTTCTTAGACCGCGATAGGGTTGCCGGTAAATCAACACAGGCAACCGAATTTGCTCGACCACTTTCTCAGCAACTCCTCCCAACAGAACTCCAAAAACATGGTTCAAGCCCGTGGCGCCCAAGACAACCAAATGGGGAGAAAGCTCCTCCGCTACTTGTAAAATTACTTCTGGCGGAGATCCTCCCCTTAACATTGTGCGAGCACAAATTTCAGCTTGCTCAAGGCGTTGTCGAGTTTGTTCAAGGCATGCTTCTCGTAAGGCAGTCCCATTCGCTTCGCGCTGGCTGATTACCGACAGAGCTGTGACTGTGCAGCAATCGAGAGGTAAGTCTACGAGGAGATCAATGGCTGCTAAAACATCCGGAGAACCATCATCGGCAAGCAACACGCTAAAGTATTTTCGGTAGGGTCGCAAGGTGACCCTTCGGATTGGTTGGGGAACATAATATTCTATGGTCATATCACTACTCCTTTTTGTCATTTTTCCGCTGGACATTACGCACCTCCTACGGAACAAAAAACGCCTGCTTACATTTTGACCATCCCGTCCGTTTCACGGATCAGATGGCAGCAAGCCAGGCGCACAAGGGGTATGTCGTTCGATTTTTGCTGCCAGGTCCTTGTGGGCCTGGCATTAGTTTCTGATGTTAATATAGCACAACGTTAATTGTTTTTCAATAGCGTTAACATATATTAACACTACGACAATTGTCATAAAATAAAAAGCCTGTGAGATATGACAGCACCTCACAGGCTAAACTTTAGAATCGATTGCGTTTATTTTATTTGCCCAACCGCTTCCTGAATTCCTCCGTTAGCGCAGGCACAATCTCGAATAAATCACCCACAACCCCATATTTGGCAAGATTAAAGATCGGCGCATCCTTATCTTTATTGATTGCCACAATGACTTTGGAAGTCCGCATGCCCGCCTGGTGCTGCACTGCGCCCGAGATACCGCAGGCAATATATAGATCAGGAGAAACCACCTTCCCGGTTTGCCCAACTTGATGGGAGTATGGGATCCACCCAGCATCCACCGCAGCCCGGCTTGCGCCAACGGCTGCGCCTAGAACTTTTGCCAATGCTCTCAGGGGCTCAAACCCTTCTGGCCCATTTACCCCCCGTCCACCTGATACAATAATTGCTGCGCCATCTACCGAAACCTCTCCTTCTTCAACCACATAATCCAAGACCTTCGTTGGCAACTGATCTTCGCTCATTACCGGTGATACTTTGGTCACATTACCACTCTTGCCTGCGCCGCTCTGAGGTGGGGGAAATGCCCGTACTCGCACACTAACCAAAAGGGGTTGACCCTTCTTTGCTACTTCGTTGCAAAGCAATTTGCCTGCGTACACTGGACGAGTAACTACCACGCCCCCATCTTTTACTTCCAGCCCGGTCGCATCCACAATGACACCGCTCTCAAGGTCGATCGAGGCATAAGCAAATAAATCGCGCACGCGTGTGCTCGCAGTGCCGATCACAATTTTTGGACGTGCCTCTCCTAAGACCTTGGCAAACACGGCTGCATAGGCTTCAACGCGAAAATCTTGTAAACTCGCATCTTCGCAGACAAAAACCTCATCCACACCACAATCAAAAGCTTGTTGGGCAAGTCCCTCTACGCCGCTTCCGATCACCAAAGCTGTGATTCCGCTCCCCAACTTCTCTGCCACAGTTTTTGCTGCACTCACCGCTTCCCAAGCTGAGGGGGTTGCCTGCCCCTTAAATTGATCGATGTACACCCAAACTTGATTCGCCATTTTCCTACCCTCTCTAAATCACTTTCTCAGCAATCAATTTATCGGCAAGTTTTGCCGCAATCTCTTGCGGGCTGCTGCCTTCAATCCACTCGACTTTGGTTTCCTTAACCGGCATCGGATAGATTTCTGGCCAGGCGACAAAAGCACCGCTTGCGCCAACCCGTGCCGCATCAATACCCAAATCGCCTACATTCCAACTTGGGATTGTTGCCTTGGATGCTTTGCGAATACCCATGAAAGAAGGATAGCGTGGTTCATTTATCCCTTTGATCACACTGACCACTGCCGGCAACTTTGCTGTACAGACCTGGCGCCCTTCTTCCATAAAACGCTCCACTTTAATCGTTTTGGCATTCGGATCGATCTCGTGGATTTTGATTACCTGGGTTAGTACCGTCCATCCCAAATGACGACCAAGCATTGCAGCAGTTAAGCCTGTATCTCCATCGATAGCTTGTTTTCCTAACAAGACAATATCGACATCCCCAAGTTTTTGTACTGCTTTCGCTAGAGTGAAAGCAGTCGCTGAGGCATCCGAACCCTTAAGCGCGGGATCTGTGATCAGATAGGCTTCATCACAGCCAACAGCGAGGCAGGTCTTCAGAGCTTCAACTGCGCTCTCTGGACCCATCGTGATGGCAGTGGCTTTTCCGCCGAACTTTTCCTTGAGTAATAAGGCTTCTTCGTAAGCATATTCATCCCAAGGATTGACAATCAGTGGTGAATCCCCCCAAGTAACATGAGAGTCGACCACTTGCAATTTCGCTGCCGTATCCGGCACTTGTTTAATACAAACAACGATATTCAACTTTTACCTCCTTTCCGATCTCCTGTTTTTTACCCAAAATGGGAGCGAGATTTTAGCTTCCCGCTCCCCTCCATCCCATTGCGTGAACTAGCAGCGAATGCGCTCGCCCTTCGGATCCCACAAAGGTTCTTTGACCACTTCTGCGCCGACGATCTCGCCAAAGAATTCAATCGCCAAGCGAGTGCCAATTTTGGTATATTCGATTGGTAAATATGCGTAAACTATGCTCTTCTTCACCGAGTAGCCATAGCCACCGGAGGACACCCAACCGATGATCTGATCTTTCCCTTCAGGGCGAATTGGCTCTTTTCCTAAAGCGATGGTGCGGTCATCATCCAAAACGATGCAGCATAATTTGCGTTTCAGCCCTTCTTCTTTTTGCTTGATCAGCGCATCGCGCCCGAGGAAATCTCCTTTGTCCAACTTTACTGCAAATCCAAGCCCCGCTTCATAAGGGGTATAGTCTGGGGTCGTTTCGCTTGCCCAATAGCGGTAGCCTTTTTCTAAGCGCAGGCTGTCGATTGCCTTGTAACCAGCCGGAACCATCCCGAAAGGACGTCCAGCTTCCCACAACACATCCCATAATCGCTGACCATATTCCATCGGGCAATAGAACTCC
Organism: Anaerolineales bacterium; assembly: GCA_026415275.1. Lineage (GTDB taxonomy): Bacteria > Chloroflexota > Anaerolineae > Anaerolineales > UBA4823 > NAK19. The sequence continues at coordinate 2,167 of JAOAHK010000116.1, read as the reverse complement.
CATCCAAGCTCGCCCACGTAGGTGACTCGCATTGCCTGGCAGGGGACATCCCCGACAGAGATCTTCTTCGTTGTCATGTAGGGGAACGTTTCATTTGAGACATCATCAGTTGTCACCTTCTGCAAAATCTCGCGGGCTTTGGGACCCCACAAACCAATACAAGCGTAGGCGGAGGTGATATCCTCAACGCTCACCGAACCATCTTCGGGCATGTTCATGCGGATCCAGGACAGATCATGTTCCCCAAAGGCAGTACCGGTGATGATCCAAAAGCGATCTTCAGCGATGCGGGTTACGGTAAAATCACACTCAATGCCACCACGCTTGTTTAGCATTTGGGTATAAATGATCGTGCCCACAGGTTTATCGATGTCATTTGCGCACAGGTACTGCAAAAACTTCAAGGCACCCGGACCGCGAATTTCAAATTTGTTGAATGAGGTCTCATCGAACAAGCCAGCAATCTCGCGTGTCTTCAGGTGTTCGTACCCAATGGCGCGTGACCAATTGTGATGCGCCCAACCCTTTGGCTCGTGTCCGTGGCGAGCAAGCGCTTCATGTGGCTTAAACCAATTCGGGCGTTCCCAACCGGTCTTTTCGCCAAAGACAGCTCCTAGATCTCGCAGACGATAATACGTTGGCGAGAGACGCAGCGGACGTCCGCTCATCCGCTCTTCGCCTGGATAATGAATGTCGTAGTATTGGGTGTAGGTTTCGAGGGTGCGAGTAACCGTGTAGTTCATGCTGGCGTAATTTGAACCAAAGCGGCGCACATCCAAGCGCCAGACGTCATATTCGGGTTGACCGTCAATAATCCACTCGGCCATCACTTTCCCAATACCACCTGCGCCAGCTAACCCGTGCGCACAAAAAGCGCAAGCCACCCAAAAGCCCTTGACCGCAGTAGGACCAAGCAAGAACTCACCATCTGGTGTGAATCCCTCAGGTCCATTATAGTACATCTTGATTTCCGCAGTCTCTATCGCTGGTACACGCTTGATAGAATTTTCCATCAAAGGCGTGAAGCGATCCATATCAAATGGCAACAGTTGATACTTGAAATCCTTGGGTATGCCGTTGAGACCAAAAGGCATCGGATCGCGCTCATAGCCGCCGGTGACCAGCCCACCGGTTTCACGACGCCAGTAAACCAACAGATCAGGGTCTCGCAAGGTTGGCATATTTTGCTCAACTCCCGGGATCGGTTTGGTCACAATGTAAAGGTGAGCCATTGGCACAACTGGCAGGAATAGGCCTACCATCTTGCCCACCTCACCACCCCATTGCCCGGCAGCATTGACCACAATCTCCGTTTTGATTGAGCCTTTATCTGTTACTACTTCGTCAACACGCCCGTTTTTGAGCTTGATGGCTTCAACGTTTGTGTTCTGGAAAATTTGAGCACCGCGCATTTTCGCGCCGGCCGCTAGTGCTTGGGTCAAACCGGAAGGATCGATAATCCCATCGGTCGGGGTATACGCAGCCCCAAGAACTCCCTCGGTGCTCATAAGAGGGAACATCTTTTTGGCTTCTTGGGGGCTAATCAGCTCCATCTCCATTCCGAAGGAGCGCGCCATCCCGACCAATCGCTTGAGGTCTTCCATTCTCTCGGGAGAAGAAGCAAGGCGGATACCACCGACCTCATGCCATTCGGGATCTACTCCGGTTTCGTCCTTGAGTTGGCGATATAAGTCCGTGCTATAAAACATCATACGCGTTAGATTGGCATCTGAACGCAATTGACCAACCAGACCAGCGGAGTGCCAAGTAGAGCCAGCGGTCAACTCATGGCGCTCCACGATGACCACATCTTTCCACCCCATCTTGGTCAGGTGATAAGCGATGCTGCATCCCCCAACACCTCCACCGATAATTACTACTTGAGCATGGGAGGGTAAATCTGCCATAAGACTCTCCTTTTTCTATTAAGGGTTCAAGAGACCAGCCCTAGAACGGAACTGGTCTCAGATTCACTATTTTTGCCACACTGAATTCGGATGTGCCATTAGTCCGACGATGTCAAACGACGAGATCACCCCAAGCGGCATCGAATCAGGGTCTTCGGGGTCAATTACCACCAAACGATGATAGTGACTCTCAATCATTTTATTGGCTGCTTCTTGTAAGGAAGCATCAATGGAGACTGTCAAGGCAGGGTGCATGACCT
>JAOAHK010000115.1 GCA_026415275.1 Anaerolineales bacterium | reverse complement strand
GAAGTTGGCTCACATCCCAACGTTAAACTCTTCAGCTACGCAGAAGTTACCAATGTCAGCGGTTATGTTGGCAATTTCCAAGTGACCATCAAACAAAAAGCCCGGTCTGTGAATACCGAACTTTGCACGGGTTGTGGTATATGCCAAGAGAAATGCCCCAAGAAGGTTATCGATCCGGTGTTTGAAGCTGGGTTAGGTTATCGCAAGGCAGTCTATACTCCTTTCCCCCAAGCGGTTCCAAAATATCCAGTGATCGACCGAGAAAATTGCACCTATTTTCTGAAAGGCACGTGCCGCGCTTGTGAAAAGTTCTGTCCCACGGGCGCCATCGACTTCACCCAAGAGGACGAATACTTAACGTTCGATGTCGGACAAATCATCATTGCCACTGGGTGGGATTTATTTGATGCCCGCCGCATTCCACAATACGGTTATGGACGGCTAGCTAATGTCTTTACCAGCCTAGAGTTTGAACGCCTATCCAATGCTGCTGGTCCTACAGGTGGCAAGATCGTATTACGGGATGGGGTAACTGTGCCAAAATCCGTGGCTATTATTCACTGCGTCGGTAGCCGCGACAAAAACTACAATCCTTATTGTTCAGCAATCTGCTGTATGCAGAGCTTGAAGTTTGCTCACTTAGTCCACGAGCGAACAGGCGCCGAAGTCTATAACTTTTATATCGACATGCGCACTCCTGCAAAGGGGTATGAAGAGTTCTACCAGCGGCTTCTAGAAGAAGGTACACACTTTATTCGGGGTAAGGTAGCTGAGGTCACCGATGCAGCTCGTTATCCCGGTGAAGAGGGGAAACTCATTGTTCAAGCTGAAAATACTCTCTTTGGAAAGCAAATGCGCATACCGGTGGATATGGTCATTCTCTCGGCAGCGCTTGAGCCTCGCCATGACTTCAAAGAGGTCGCACGGCTCTTTGGTATCTCCTGCAGTGAAGAAGGTTGGCTCATTGAACGCCATCCAAAACTAGACCCGGTCGCAACCATGACCGAAGGAATTTACATAGCTGGTTGCGCACAAGGTCCTAAAGACATTCCAGCCAGCGTAGCTCAAGGAGCAGCCGCCGCAGCTCGTGTCGTGGGCAAAATCCAACAAAAAGAGATTATGATGGAACCAATTCGCGCCTCAATCGATCAGGACAAATGCTCGGGTTGCCGGATTTGTAACAATATGTGTCCGTTCAATGCGATTAGCTTTATTGAAGATCGCATGGTGTCGGAAGTTAACCCGGCTCTTTGCCAAGGGTGCGGCACTTGTGTAGCAGCTTGTCCTGCGGGTGCAATTTCGGGGACTGTCTTTAGTGATCAAGCTATTTTAGCTCAGTTGGATGGCTTGCTGCTCAACAATGTCAAAGCCCTCGATCTCACCCCCGCATGAATCTCAGGAGGAATGGAATGAGTGAACAATTTGAACCCGTGATTATTGGTTTTACATGCAACTGGTGTAGCTATCGCGCTGCGGATATGGCCGGGATGGGTCGTATAAAATATGCGCCGAACATCCGCTTGATCCGCCTGATGTGCTCTGGCAGACTCGATCCGACGTTTGTCATTAAGGCTTTTGCTGGAGGAGCAGATGGCGTCTTAGTTTCTGGTTGCCATCCGGGAGATTGCCACTATATTGAACAAAATTACAAGGCAATGCGCCGATTTTATCTGCTTCGCAAATTGCTGAGTCAAATGGGGATCGAACCAGAAAGACTAAAATTGCTCTGGGCAAGCGCAGCAGAGGGACAAATTTTTGCTGATGAAGTGACGAAATTTACCGAAGAAGTCCGTGCATTAGGTCCGCTTCATTGGAATCCTGCTGCTGCCTTATTAGCTGAGCAAACCTTTCATCAACCTGCGGAGGTGGCAGCATGACTACAAACGGCAAACCGAAATTCGCAATGTATTGGGCAGCCTCCTGCGGCGGCTGTGAAATCGCGGTGCTGAATATCCACGAAAAGATTTTAGATGTCGATGCGAACTTTGAAGTTGTCTTTTGGCCAGTAGCAATGGATGCGAAATACAAAGACGTTGAAGCGATGGAGGATGGCTCAATTCTTTTGACATTATTTAACGGCGCCATCCGCAACGACGAGAATGAACACATTGCCAAATTGCTTCGTAAGAAATCCCAAATTCTCGTCGCCTTTGGCTCTTGTGCTACCGAAGGGTGTATGCCCGCTCTCGCGAATCTGAGTCCATTAGAAGAGGTAGTATCGACAGCATTTTCAACCGTCTCAACCGACAACCCGAACCAGATTCGCCCTCAACCAACCTACACGGTTCCAGAAGGTGAAATATATATTCCCAAACTCTATCCGATTGTTCGAACATTGGATCAGGTGGTGGATGTTGATTACTATATGCCTGGTTGTCCGCCCGAATCACATCAAATCGCTGCGGTGATTGATCTCGTCATCGACGTATTGAAAGGAAAAGCAGCTCTACCTCCAAAAGGCTCGACGATCGGGGCAGGAGGATCAACCGTTTGCGATGATTGTCCCCGCAAGCGAGATGTCAAGAAAATCAAGGAATTCAAACGCATTCAAGATGTCATGCTTGACCCCGAAATTTGTATTCTTGAGCAAGGGGTGATTTGCAGCGGGCCAGCAACCCGTAACGGGTGTTCCGCTCTTTGCCCTCAGGCTGGTTCTCCTTGCATCGGTTGTTATGGCCCTGCAGAAGGGGTTATTGACTACGGAGCAAGATTGTTAACCGCAGTTGCTTCGGTGATTGACAGCAATAATCCTGAGGAGATTGAACGCATCATCGATGGCATTCCCGATCCTGTTGGAATGTTTTATCGTTTTAATTTAGGCGGCTCATTGTTGCGGGCTAGTAAAGCTGCCTGGGCAAAATAAGGAGGTATCCATGCAACGAATTACGATTGATCCAATTACCCGCTTGGAAGGACACGGCAAAATCGAAATCTTCCTTGATGAGCAAGGAAATGTTGCCAATTCGTACTTCCAGATCCCAGAGTTGCGCGGCTTCGAGCGCTTTTGCGTTGGCAGGCAGGTGGAAGAAATCCCCATTCTAACCAATCGCATCTGTGGGGTTTGCCCTGAGGCCCATCATATGGCAGGCGCCAAGGCAGTCGATGCCGTTTACCACGTAGATCCACCCAGAACCGCAAAAATGCTGCGTGAACTTCTTTACAGCGCTTTCTATGTCACTGACCATACAACACACTTTTACGCGCTTGCCGGACCTGATTTTGTTATGGGCCCCGATGCACCCGTTGCAGAGCGCAACATTCTTGGCGTTATTCACAAAGTTGGTTTGGAAATTGGCAGTAAGGTTATTCAAGCGCGCAAATATGGGCATACCGTTGTCGAGATGATCGGAGGTCGAAAAGTACATCCTTGCACCTCGATTCCAGGCGGCTTGACCAAAGGAATTACCGAAGAACAACGTCAGCAGATTGAAGAAATGGGGCGTTGGGCGGTTGATTTTGCCCTCTTCTCTTTGAAACTANTTGATGATATCGTTCTTAAGAACTCCACTTATCTCGACTTAATTTTGGGTGACATCTACACTCACCGTACCTATTACATCGGTTTGGTTGACGAGAATAACAAAGTCAACTTTTACGACGGAAAGGTAAGCGTTGTCGATCCCGAAGGAAACCGCATCGGAAAATATGCACCGCATGAGTACACCGAATGGATTGCAGAGCATGTCGAACCGTGGACTTACCTCAAGTTCCCCTACCTCAAGAAGGTGGGCTGGAAATGATTTGTGGATGGAAAAGATTCAGGGGTTTACATCGCCACACCGCTTTCACGTCTGAATGCGTCAGATGGAATGGCAACCCCGCGTGCTCAAGAGGAATATGAGAAGTTCTACCAAACCTTGGGCGGTAAACCTGTCCACCAGAGATTGGCAACACACTGGGCGCGTCTCATCGAATTGCTTTACGCGGCTGAGCGATGGGTAGAGCTAGCTACCGATCCGGAAATCACCAGCGATAATTTCCGCACTATTCCGACAGAAAAACCAACCGAAGGTGTGGGCATCGTAGAGGCCCCGCGTGGCACGCTAACTCATCACTATTGGACCGATGAGCGTGGAATTGCCACGCGGGTAAACCTTATCGTTGGCACCACCAATAACTATGCTGCCATTCAAATGTCTACCAATAAAGCGGCACGCAACCTGATCAAAGGCGGAAATGTAAATGAAGCCTTGCTCAACATGGTTGAGATGGCTTTTCGTGCTTACGATCCCTGCTTTGGTTGCGCAACGCATACACTTCCTGGTAAAATGCCGCTTGAAGTGATTATCCGAAACGCAAACGGAGAACCCATCCGAGAACTGAAACAGAACCTTTAGATTTTTTAGGTGGAGGACTATTCCTCCACCTTTCTTGCTTTTATAAAATGTTGCGGACACGTATCATTGGTCTGGGGAACCCAATACTAGGAGATGATGGTATCGGTTGGAGGGTAGCAGAACAAATCGAGAAGGAACTAGAGGCTAAACGCCGGTCATTTCCTCATTTGCGCATTGATATTCAAAAGTTTAGCCTTGGTGGTCTGTCTTTGATGGAACAAATGATTGATACGGATGCCGTGATTTTGATTGACGCGATTCAAACTGGTCATAAACCTGTTGGGAGCGTTTATAAATTGGATTTAGACAAGCTTCCTAATTACTCTGCTGGTCATACCACATCTACCCATGATACAAGTTTACAGAATGCACTTCAGGCAGGTAAATTATTAGGAGCTCAGTTGCCTGAAATTATTTGGGTTGTTGCAATAGAGGCTGAAAAAGTATATGAGTTTTCCGAAAACTTATCCCCAGCGGTCGAGCAAGCTATACCCGTGGCTTGTCAGGCAGTTTGGGATTATCTCACAGAATTGGAGGAAAAAAGATGATCTCTCCGGAATTGTTACGCCGGTTTCCATTTTTTGCTCATCTCACTGAGGAACAGCTTGCCTCTTTAGCAATGATTGGCGAAGAGGTTGAATATCCTGCCGGGCAAATCATTGTTGAAGAATGTGAAGTAACGGATGCTCTATATTTGCTCACTGAAGGAACAGCAGATATTTACTTCACCATTCAAGACGACAAAACAAACACCGTTCGCCATTTTGTAGTAGGCGAGATCACAACAGGCGACCCTTTTGGAATTTCTGCGTTGATTGAACCATACGAGCATTCCTCAAGCGTTAGAGCTCAAACAGCGTGTAAAGCGATCAAATTGGATGCGGTACAATTACGAGAGCTTGTAGACCAAGACCCAACTTTAGCTAAAGTGCTTCTAAAACAAATCGTTAAGGCTGCTCTAGATCGCTTGAACAATACCCGTGTCCAATTAGCAGCAGCTTGGGCTTAGGTTTAGGCTTCCAAGAAAATCCCTTGGCAGTTTACCTGTTCGAAGGAGTGGATCCATGGTTACAAAAGAAGATTTATTGTATCGTATGGTCTTCACACTGAAAGATGGCGCAAGGGTTCTGATCAGGCCCTTAGTAAAAGAGGATAAACAAGCCCTTCTCGATCTTTTCCTCAACGTATCCTATGAAGATCGCCGATACATGCGTCATAACGTAAACGACCCTGAAGTCGTATCTTCTTTCATCGATGAATTGGATTACGATCGTATATTTCCTATGGTTGCCGTGGTCAACGACCGCATCGTAGGAGACGCAACCCTCCACTTCAATACAGGTACTGCAAGGCATCGAGGGGAACTGCGTATCTTTCTCGCCAAGGATTTTCGTGGTCGCGGATTGGGCAATAAACTTGTTCAAGCAATTACCGAGATCGCTAAACGGCGCAGTTTATATATGCTCGAGGTTCAAATCGTGCGTGATTTGACAAGCGATATCAAGGCACTGGAGCGGCTGGGGTTTGAAACCGTCTGTATTTTTGAAGACTATTTCATATTGCCCGACGGTGAACTAAAGGACATCGTCCACATGATCAATCGCATCCGTCCCCCAGTAAGTGAATTCTAAAACCCAAGCGCTAAACGAATAAAGATCCCAACCTTTGTCAGGTTGGGATCTTTGGTTTTGAACTGCCTAACGGTTATAGAACCAATTATATGCGAAATACCCACTCCCCGAGGTCGATTGAATTCTGACAGCAATTGGGGAGACTCCTTTCAAACTCTTCGGAATCTTTACCTTGATCTCCTGTGTTCCTCCGCCGCCAGTTGAAAAAGAATCCACTTCTACCCCGTTTACTCCTTTTGTCCCAAATTTTCCCATTAAGACTTTAAATTGGTCATTCTTGGGAAGATTATTCATTTGCAAAATAATGTACTTATTTTTGACAACCTTTGTTACCACAATCGTCGGATAACCTTTATAACCGGAAGTATACGGGCCACCTGTTCCATACTTTGGCGGGGAGTTATAAAACCAATTATAGGCATAATAACCTGATCCCGTAGTGCTTTGTAACCGAGTTGCAATGCGGTGCTGACCTTTAAGAGCACTAGGTATCGAAAAGGTTGCTGTGAAGGAACCCCCAGACCCAGAAGAAATTGTATCAACAACGATGCCCTTCAAACCTTTCGTGCCTATCTTATTCATCATGACGTTGAATGTGTCGTTCGCAGGGAAGTTATAGGCTCGAATGGTCACCGAAGTATCCGGAACCACGCTAAGGATATAAAAATAAGGATGTCCGGAATACGCAGAGGCTATTGGTGGATTCACCCCTCCTAGCCATAAGAAAGAAAGTATACTTACCATCAACAGAACCAATGTGATTATGAATAGTTTGTTTTTCATAATTTCTCTCCTTAAACTCGAACCAATGCCAATGGACAAAAAGCTTCGTTCTAGTACATAAAATAATTTACAATAAAATCATTATTTTTGCAAGGATTTTAGCATATAAAAACATAAGTCGAGAGCAGAAGGAGTATTGTTTATGAGCACTCTCACTCATTACCAAGTCTTCGATATTCTCAATCGCCCCCGTCCGCTTTGGTTGGTAAAGATCGACTTTTCTGATCTAACTCTGATATCTGTTGACTTAACCGATTGTAATTTGAGCCTGGCTAATTTATCGAAAACAGACTTAAACTATGCGATCTTAATTCGCTGTAATTTAACGAAGGCAAATCTGGTTCTTGCAAATCTTTTCGAGTCAAATCTGACTTTAGCAATTTTGAGTGGTGCTAACCTAACTCGAGCGAACCTCACCCGCGCAAATCTGACCAAATGTGAATTACAAGAAGCTATTCTGGTTGAAGCCAATCTATCCCGCGCAAATCTCTCAAAATCAAATTTACAGAGAGCTAACCTAAGCGCTGCGAACTTGACCCGCGCGGATCTAAACAAATCCAATTTGTCTGGAGCAAATCTCAATAATTCAATTCTTCAAAGAGCAAATCTATTCGAAGCAGATTTATCAAATGCCTCTTTGCGAGAAGCTGACCTTCGATATTCTGACCTGACCTCTGCTAACTTACGCGGAGCAGACTTGACTAACGCC
>JAOAHK010000114.1 GCA_026415275.1 Anaerolineales bacterium | reverse complement strand
CTGTAGAACCGGTGCGCAAGTAGCTATCTAGTGCTTTTACACCCATAATGGTGTAATCGACCATTGGCTCCAAAACTGTAGCTGCCATCTTGCCTTTCTTGATCAATTCCGCTGCATCCGGACTACCGTCAAATCCAACGATGATCACATCCATCTTCCCGGCAGCCTCTAGAGCAGCTTGGGCTCCCACCGCCATCGTATCATTTCCAGCAATAACTCCCTTTATGTTGGGGTTAGCTTGAATGATCGTTTCCATCTTTTGGAAGGCTTCGGTCTGGGACCAGTTCGCTGTCTCCCTCGCTACCATCTTCATCTCAGGATATTGGTCAATTACATCGTGATAACCTTGGGAGCGGATGAGTGCTGCATTGTCGGTTTCCATACCCACTAACTCAACATATTCCCCTTTTTCACCCATCAGTCTTACGAATTCTTCTGCCCCGATCACTGCCCCTTGGTAGTTGTTTGCGATAAATTGACCAATTGCGATCCCTTGCGCATTCATCTCGCGATCGATTAAGACAGTTGGAATACCTGCATCCTTTGCCTTCTGAACGGGAGCAATGGTAGCATCGGCCCCAGCATTATCGAGGACAATCCCCGCAACTTTGGCAGCAATCGCTTGGTCAATTAACTCGCTCTGCCGATTTGGGTCATCATTATGGACCATTAGAAGCGTCTCATATCCCAGACTTTGAGCTGTCTCGACAGCTACGTCTGCCTCCGTTTTGAAGAAGGGGTTGTCATGGGGCGGTGTAATGATCGCAATAAGCTTCTTCCCTTCTTGAGGTTGCTCACCAGCCGAAGGAGGTTGAGTTTCTGCGGGGGCAACCACCTCAGTTTCTGCTGGTTGAGGCGGCTCAGTTTGGGCTGGCTGCACAGGTGCAGGCTGAAAGGCTACCAGCAGGAGAAGGACGATACCGAGAGTGAGTAATTTCGAAATACTCTTGTTCATTTTGTGCCTCCTTAAGAATATCTAAATTTTCTTTCTACTTTACCGATTGAACAGGGTGGGATCATCTACTCGGTCTCTTGCTTTGCCTGCTTCTCCTCCTTTCTAATGGACTCTTCCATCAACTGTAAAGCTTGGTGCCTTTGTAGGCGTTGCTGGAATTCGTCTAAAACAACCGCAACGACAATCACTGCTCCTTTGATCACCGTTTGCCAAAAGGACGAAACTCCTAAGATGACTAACCCATCACTCAAAAAGCCAATTACAAAAGCCCCAAGGATGCTTCCAGTAATAGACCCTCGCCCACCAGATAATGAAGTACCTCCCAATACCACCGCAGCAATTGCATTTAATTCGTATGTGGTTCCAGTAGCAGGATGAGCGGCTTGCAATTCTGAGGCAATGATCAATCCTGCCATGGCTGCACAGAACCCCGATATGACATACGTGATGGTCTTTACAGTCTTGACAGGGATACCAGATAGTTCTGCCGCCCGCTCATTTCCTCCAATCGCATATACATGGCGTCCAAACGGTGTCTTATTTGTGATGTACACTGCCAAAATGCTAAAAAGGATCATGATCCAAATGGAAATAGGGATACCCACAAGTCGCCCACTTCCCAGCAATTCAAACCCCGTGTTATTGAGCAGTGGATTTCCGGAAAGATTGGGAAACGTATTCCCATCCGAGCGAAGTTGAGCAAAGCCACGCGCCATATACAACGTGCCTAGTGTTGCAATAAAAGGAGTGACGTTTAGTCTCGTTATAAGCAGACCATTAAAGAGTCCGACCAATGCCCCAAGGATCAAACCAAATAAGATCACAACATAAGCCCTGAAGAAAATTGCAACCCCAAGAAATTTCAGAACGACCCCTTGGGCGATCATCCCTCCGGCAATCATCGCCGCTAAGCCTACAATCGACCCCACAGATAGATCGATCCCCGCACCTAAAATCACAAATGTCATGCCAATTGCCATGATGGCGTTGATGGCAACATGTTTTGACATGATGATCAAGTTCTCGGAGGTGAGATAAACAGGTGATAAGTAACTGAAGATAATGATCAGTAGAAATAAAACAATTAGCGTTCTAAAACGAAAAAGAAACAAAAGAAGAAGTCGGCTCATTGGTGAGTAGGATGATTTTTGAGAAGCTTTTTCTTGCACGGATCTATCTTTGCTTAGCATTTCGTTACTCCATAATTTGTCGCTTCATACCGAAGCCGCAGCGATGAGAGCTTCCTCGGTGACATTGCTGCGAGAAAATTGCTGCACAATTTTCCCTTTGCACATGACCAAGATGCGGTCAGACAGTGAAAGAATTTCCTCTAGTTCCGATGAAACAAAAATGATCCCATACCCTTGGCTGGCAAGTTGAAGCATGATATTGAAAATGTCTCGTTTTGCGTTCACGTCAATGCCGCGGGTAGGCTCGTCCATGAGCAATACTTTTGGAGATGTCAAGAGTCCTTTCGCTACAATGACCTTCTGTTGATTTCCCCCACTTAGAGATAGAATCGACTGGTGTGGGTCCTTAACCACGATAGATAACTCTTTGATCATCCTTTGAATACTCTGGAATTCTTTTGTGCTATCAATGACTAAATTCTTAAAGTAGCTTTTCACGCTTGCTAATGTCATATTTTTTGCTGTGGAAAGTGATTGAACCAAACCATCCCGCTGACGGTCTTCAGGGATTAGGAATAAACCCTCGGCGATTTTTCCCTTAATTCCTCCTGGAGAGAGTTTTTTCCCTTCTAATAAGATCTCACCGAGGGCTTCGGGGTGACGACCAATAATACATTCAAGCAATTCTGTGCGACCTGACCCCATCAATCCGAAGATGCCAAGAATTTCGCCCCAGTTCAATTCAAAGGTTACATGATCAACTAAATACCGATTTTCGAGAGTTGGGTGTCGAAGTGATAAATTTCTTACCTCAAGAATTGGGCTGCCTACGCTATGTTCCTTATGGACATAAAAGGATTCTTTCTTGCTTCCCACCATTTTTTCGATGATCCAACTTACGTCGATAGAATCGATTGCTGTGTGGGCGACAATCTTTCCATCCCGCAAGATCGTCAAATACTCCGCAATTTGAAGAATTTCGTCCAATTTATGGGAAATATAAATAACTGTGACACCCTCGTTGATTAATTCTCTGATCGTATTGAATAATTCCTTCACCTCTTTTATACTCAGTGCAGAGGTCGGTTCATCCATGATCAAAATTCTTACGTCTTGAGCCAAAGCCTTAGCAATGGCTACGATTTGTTGTTGTCCCACTCTTAAGTCTTCAACAAGAGTCTTAGGATCGATATTTTCTCCAAGCCGCTGCAGAACCGAGTGAGCGATCCCTTCTTCCTTGGGGTAATCCACATTACCCAGGGCATCCCGAAGCTCTCGCCCGACAAAAATATTGTCGACAACGCTCATATTTGGGAAAAGATTTAACTCCTGATGAATGATTCCGATACCGTTTCGTAATGCCTCAACAGGTGACTTAAATTCAACCCTTTTCCCATTCAAAACAATATGACCGCCAGATGGTTGCAATATGCCGGCTAAAATGTTCATCAAGGTTGACTTCCCTGCGCCGTTTTCACCCACCAAAGCATTGACCGCGCCGCGATATACCTTGAAATTTACATGATCCAAAGCAATCGTCCCCGGAAAAACTTTGCTCAACTCGTGTGTCTCGAGAATAATCTCTTTGTTGTTCATACTCGCTTAGCGTATTTCCAAGATCACTGGAATAAGGATGATTTTGTTTGTTTCCTTAAGACCAAAAGCTCCGAAGAAAACAATGGTCTTGCCGATAATATTGTCTCTGTCTACAATCGAGACCACTTCCTCACGGACTTTTTTATTCAATTCCTTAGCTACCGCGGCGTACTGGGTTATGTCGCGAAAATCTTTGAAACGGATAAAATCTAGCGCATCGCGCACTTCCGTTCCCGTATATACCGGACCGATGTTGATAAACAAATCTTCCCTTCCATCGTAAGGGTTTAAGTCCACAAGTAAATTTGAGGCTTCTATATCGATCACTTTGCCTTCGCCCTTCACCATAAAAGTATAAGGTCCACCAACCGCAGCTTGTCTCCCGTATTGTTCACGCGCCTTTTGGGGGTCTTTTTCTAAGGCATCAATGATCTGTTCGATTGGCAGGGACTTCTCTTTGAATGTTGGAATTACTTGGGTGTCCCAAATTTGCGCTACTAGGCTTGCTGCGTCAAACATATCACCTACCCCAATCGGATTTCCTTTCTCATCGATTGGGACAACCGTACATGCAAAGAGTAGAGGTATCGCCAAAATCAAGAGAAGAACGCTTATCTTGTTCTTTCGTGTCATACTTGGTCTCCCTAAGACCTTTCTAGACTCAACATCTTGCGCAAGTTAGCTAAACCTTCACCGAGTGTTATAGCGGCCTCAGATGCTTCACATCCACGCAACCATATATCAGGAAACTCGCCGCTCCAAATGACACCAGCAAAGGCGCCGGTAATCGCGGCTCTCGTATCCGTATCCCCGCCCATCCTGACGGCAAAAGTAAGCGCATCTACGGTATTCGATGCGTTTGAAACACAATGGATCGATTCAGTCAATACATCAACTGCGCCGGGTTCATGAAAATCGCCATCGATAGCTTGCAGGATAGGATTTAGGTCAACCACATCGTCACACAGATTGTTTTTATACAAGTAGCGGATGGCTTCTGCCCATTCTTTGCCTTCGAGCAGCTCGCTGATCAGTAAGTTTTGAGCTACGGAAGATGCAATTGCCAAAGGATGTCTGTGAGTAGGGGAGCAACAATCCACAGTGAGGTGTACCAAGTGCTTTCCGGTAAAAACAAGAGCTAATGGAAGACAACGCGGGAGACAACCAGATGACGCGCTTTGGGTATTCCCAGCCTCCCTAAAGTGAACACCAGCTTCAAGGGCGCGCAACCCCCATCCGGTCGAAGGTCCGAGAAAGGTTTGTTTTCTGCCCCATTCGATAAGGCGCTCGGATATATCTTCCATATCAAGGGATTTCTTCAGCAATAACGATTCGGCAACCAAAAATGCCAATTCTGTGTCGTCGGTTCCTTGCCCTGGACGATAATTCTGAGTTCCGCCGCCGTTAAACACCATCACACTGTCTTCTCCGATAAGTTGCCGAATTTGCAATGTATCCAAATTTTCATAGGGTGCACCCAGCGCATCACCGATAGCTAATCCGAGTAATGCACCTGTTATTTTTCGTTGAATGACGTTCGTTATGCTCATCTTGCAACATACCCACCATCAATCGATAACACGGCGCCGGTCACAAAACTCGATTCGCGGTTGCTGGCTAGATAAACCACCCCAGGGGCGACCTCCTCAGGCTTTCCGATCCGTCCGAGGGGATGTCGAGCGATGCGGCTAGCCGTAATCCTCTCTATTTCTTCCTTGCTCATTCTTTTCATTGGCTCCTGAATGATCGGCGTATCAATCGTCCCCGGACAGATACAATTGACTCGGATACCATAGGGAGCAAAATCCAACGCCATGGAATATGTGAGCAGAACAATCGCCCCTTTTGAGGCAACATACGCAGCGCAATTTAACCCCCCCACCAAGCCATAATTACTTGAGATGTTGATAATACTTCCGGATTTTTGGGCTTTCATATAGGGAATAACCGCTCTGCTAACTAAGAAAGTTCCCCTTACGTTGACGGCAAAAATGCGTTCCCAAGTCTCAAGCGAGGTGGTTTCTACAGTTCCCTCTGCCCATATTCCTGCGTTGTTAACGAGTACATCAATCCTCTTATACTTGTTGTAAATTTCAGCAATTACTTTATCTACAGAGAATTCATCCGAGATGTCAGCAGAATACATCTCAACTTCAGGGTCTTCTTTTTCTTGGATATCGATTCCGATTGCTACACCACCTTCCTGTGAAATTTCTTTCACGATCGCCCTACCAATCCCCGAAGCTGCTCCAGTTACGATACAAATAAGATTTTCCAGTCTTTTCGACATTTCAAGATCTCCCTCTTGCTGTGATTGGTAATCGGTCGATTACTTCTCCGCCCCTGACCAACCAGACGAAATCATAAAGATTAAAAGTGGTGCGGTTTTGTGTCGGACGCAAGAGAACTTTTTCTCCAACTTTTGGAGTTTGGTTATTCCATTCTATGATGGTATGCTCGTCATTTAGGGCAACGACTTTTGCCTGTTGGCACTCGGGAATAGGATATCCGTAATCGGATGAAACAGTCCTTCGACCTACATCGAGCACGATTCGATTTTTCCTGCAGGAGATGACGGTGCCAACAACCCAAACGGCACACTTGAAGGGGAGATTCAAATCGAGTAGGTCTGGTTCCATTAAACAATATGTTCCGGCTTGAATTTCTGTGATGGTCTCATTCCTTAGTGCTTCTGGCAAGGTCGACGTCCCTGCTGCTGAAACAATTTCGATGGGGATTCCTTGTGACTCGAGAAACTGCTTGAATCGTGTGAGCTTAGCGTAAGCCTGGGAAATTTTCTCCTGACACGCTTCCACTTTCGCTCTAATTCTTCCCTCATACCCCATCAATCCCCGAAAGCGGATGTTCCTCAGGGAAATTGCTTCTCTGGCGAGGGCAAGCGCAGATTCGGGATCTTCTACGCCACATCGGCCTAGACCTATATCAACGTCAATTACAATTCCTATCGTTGATCCAGCCAATTGACATGCCTTGCTCAGGTCCCGTAAGGGTTGGAGCGAGTCGACCGCTACGATTAGCTCAGCTCCGCGAGCTAATTCTGCCAGTTGATTGATTTTCTCTTGAGTGACAATTTCATTAGCCAATAATATGTGCTTAAATCCTGCCTCAACCAAAACTTCCACTTCGCCGACAGTCGAGCAGGTGAAACCTATAAGCGAAGAGAACTGTTGACGTGAGGCAAGTTGCGGGGTTCGATGCGTTTTGAAGTGTGGGCGAAGGAATTTACCCGTGCCAGCAAACATCTTCTCGATGGCAAGTTGGTTAGCCTCAAAGATCTCTATGTCTACTACTAAAGCAGGGGTGGTTAGATTCATAGGAAAACGCCTACAGTAAATCCCTAGTGATTTGCATACAGGTTTGTACAGCCTTTTTGTATAGCTCGATCCTTTCTGCGTAAACTTTCATCCTATGTGAGCTGGGTAAATATTGCCTTCTTACTTTTGTGAGGGTCTTGCATGCTTCACTTACAGAAGAATAGATTCCCAATGCAACCCCTGCCAGAATAGCAGCCCCAAATGTACCCGGTTCCTCCTGATCCACAACCTCAACGGGAAGTCCGCTTAAGTCTGAAAGAAGTTGCATCCACCAAGAGGATCGGCTTCCTCCCCCCGATACTCTGAGAGTATTGATCTCAAAGCCTAGAGTCCTAAGTTTTTCAATTGCAATCATCACCTCGTAGGTTTCACTCTCCATCAAGGATTGGAGAATGTCCATTGGGGATGTTGAGAGAGTCAAACCAATCAAAGTTCCCCGTGATTCTCTGCCGTTCTCCCAGCAACTGATTGCACCAGAGAAATGGGGAACAGCTAAGACTGGGCTT
>JAOAHK010000113.1 GCA_026415275.1 Anaerolineales bacterium | reverse complement strand
CCCTTGCCCAACCTAGAGATTGCCAAAACCTATACCCAACAAGGTGAATTTTTTATTGCGGCGCGCAATGCCGAAAAGGCGCTCAGCCTTGACCCCACCACCGCCAATACATATGGACAGCTAGGCATTATCATGATCCGCGCCCGCAACTTTGAAGGGGCTATGCCGGTCCTGAAATGCGCCGTGCGCGGTTGCACCGCAGAGGAAAACGAGGCTGCTCAGAACTTGGTGGCTGAGGGGTTACTTGAAGAGAGTGTTGCCGTAGAAGGCCTCCCGTTGACCAACCTGACCGTGGCTTATTACTACGTTGAATACGGCACCGTGCTCGCCTTTCTCAGCCGCCCAAACCAGAACTATTGCCCCGAAGCGCGCCAAGTCCTAAACGAGGTAAAATCCCGATTCTCCTATGATCCGATTATCATGAGCATTGTTGCCGACAGCGAAGGAATCTGCAACCGTTTAGAGAGCGGGCAGATTTTCTCCACAACAGCAACTCCGCAAGCCACGCCAACCCTAACACCCCAATTCCAAGCCACACCGCTTCCCTAGTCGTATCCATTCCTTTCCCCTGTGGGAGCGGGGTGGGGGGTGAGGGCTGCTCCCTCGCCTCGTGGGAGAGGGGCCGGGGGTGAGGGTATAGGGGACGTCCCCACCTCCGCACCGATCTAGGTTTATCCCAATTCATAACCCGATTGTGAAAGGGCAAGCAAGGCTTCCAAAGGGATTGTCTGGCGCACGGCTTCAGCCCGCTCGATCACCCGCCGTGTCCACTGAGTGGGCGGTGTTGAGTCGGTGAGCAGGGCAAACGCTTCTTCCGCATTTACCCAGCGTGCTTGTGTGTGCTCTTCGCTCAGGCGGGGTTGTCCCTCGCTAAAGCGACAAAGGTAGACTACGCCAATCAGTTCGTTCTCCGCAATGGGTTTGCCTCGGTAAAAATGGGTGGTGCCTAGGATGCACAACGGTTGAGCGGTAATGCCCGACTCTTCCTGAAGCTCTCGCTGCAAAGCGTCTTCAAAGCCTTCTCCTTGCTCCAAACGCCCGGTGACTGGCTCCCATATCCCCTGCGCATAGTCTTTGTTGGGGGAACGCTGAAATAACAAATAGCGGTTATCGCTGTTGCGCCAGAGCAGCGCGCCAACCCCGCCGATGAAACGACCGACACTCATTGTAAAACCTCCATACTTCCCTTTGTCGAGTGGATATGTGATATTTATCACTATCTAAAATTTTATTTGCTATTTATACTCAGACTGAGTAAAAATCTTTCAAAACCGTTCAAAATCAATCATCTTTGTTCATGGGATGTCAATTCCCGACATCTCTAAGAGGAAACAGGACAATGGACAATTCAGCATTCATCCAGTTTATCCAAGAGGACGATTGTGATCCAGGCAACCTAATTCCCTTGTTGCAACGCATTCAACAGCTCGAAGGATATATTTCTGAACAGTCGGTGCGCCAAATTGCCCAGCTGCTAAAAATCTCGGAAAACCATATCTACGGTGTCGCTTCATTTTACTCCCAATTTCGCTTTCAGAGACCGGGCAAGCATCACCTCAAGGTGTGCTTAGGCACCGCTTGCCATGTGCAAGGTGGTGTGCAACTTGCTCAAGAGGTAGAAAAGCAATTACATATTCATTCGGGCGAGACAACCCCTGATGGCGCAATAGACTATGAGGAAGTGGCTTGCTTGGGGTGCTGTGCCCAAGCTGCAGTGGTCGAGATCGATGGGGTAATTTACGCAAAGATGACTACCGATCGGTTGATAAAAAAATTGAATGAACTTCGCAAGTCTCAACCTGCACTAACGGAAGCAGATGATAAACCTCTCTCGATCCCCGCTCCTGCTTGATTGAACGGAGAGACAATGAACGAGACCGCCTATCCCCAATTTACTGCCTTACAACGCCGAGCACGGGAAACATGGGCTGCCCTGCAAGATGGGTCAAAACCGTTGATTTATCTCGGTGCAGCCTCTTGTGGCCGTGCTGCTGGCGCCTTACAAACCCTGCAGGCTGTTCAGGAAACTCTGCAAGAACTCAATTTCGCTGCCAATGTTCTCCAGGTGGGCTGTATCGGCCCCTGTTATTTAGAGCCACTCATGGACGTGCAGTTGCCGAGGTTGCCGCGCATCGCCTATTCCAAAGTGACTCCAGAAAAAGCAAAGCGCATTCTGCGCGCCGCGTTGTTAGAGGGCGATCTCTCACCAAAGTTAGCCGTTGGCCATTTTGGCGGCGAGAGCTTTACGGAACAGAGCGGCATTCCTCGCTTCTTTGATCTGCCGATGCTGAAGCCACAGGTGCGAGTCATCTTGCGCAATTGTGGATTGATCGATCCGCAAGAGATCGATCATTACCTTGCCCATGACGGTTACGTGGGTTTTATTCGGGCGCTTGAAAAGGGACCTTTGGGCGTTATCGAAGAGGTCAAAGAATCAGGTCTGCGCGGTCGGGGCGGCGCTGGCTTCCCGACGTACAGAAAATGGGAAATCTGCCGTGCTGCTGCGGGTGAAAAGAAGTTTGTCATCTGCAATGCTGATGAAGGTGACCCCGGCGCATTTATGAATCGTTCCTTGCTCGAGGGTGATCCCCATGCGGTGTTAGAGGGGATGTTGATTGCCGGTTTCGCCATCGGCGCGCAGCAAGGATTTGTCTACGTGCGCGCCGAGTATCCCCTTGCTGTCGCTCGCTTGCGTCATGCCATCCAACAGATGCGCCAGTATGGCTTCTTGGGAGAGAATATCTTTGGCAGTGGATTTCGTTTCGATATCGAAGTCAAAGAAGGAGCCGGGGCTTTTGTCTGCGGCGAGGAAACAGCCTTGATTGCCTCATTGGAAGGTGAACGGGGCATGCCGCGGCCGCGCCCGCCATTTCCGGCTGAAAAGGGCTATCGCGGCTACCCAACGCTGATCAATAACACCGAAACTTTTGGCATTCTGCCAAACATTTTACGCAATGGCGGGCAGTGGTTCAGCAAATTGGGCTCGCCGGGCAATGCCGGCACGAAGACCTTCTCCTTGGTTGGCAAAGCTCGCCATACCGGCTTGATTGAGGTGCCGTTGGGGATGACCTTGCGTCAGATTGTCTTTGACATCGGTGGCGGCACGATTAAGCCCTTTAAAGCAGTTCAAACGGGAGGACCCCTAGGCGGTTGTCTTTCGGCAGCTCACTTAGACACGCCAGTCGATTACGAAAACATGCGCGCCAGCGGTTCAATTATGGGTTCGGGCGGTTTGATTGTGTTGGACGAATCAACCTGCATCGTTGATCTAGCACGCTATTTTTTGACCTTCTCTGAGAGTGAGTCTTGTGGGAAATGCACGCCTTGCCGCATTGGCACGCGCATCTTGGTCGAAACCCTCGAAAAAATTGCCCGCGGCGAGGGAGAGATAGAAGACTTGGATGTGCTCTACAAAGTTGCCGATACGATGCAGCGCACAGCCTTGTGCGGCGGCGGCCAGACGGCGCCCAACCCCGTGTTGACCACTCTGAAGTACTTCATGAATGAATACCTTACCCACATTCAGGGGCGCTATTGCCCGGCAGCCGTTTGCACTGCGCTCTTCGAGTATCGCATCCTTGCCGAAAAATGCAGCGGCTGCGGGCGTTGTATTCAAGTCTGTTCCAGCGGTGCAGTGCGCGGCGAGAAAAAAGAACCTCATACCATTGATGTCGAGTTGTGCATCAAATGCCGCGCCTGTGTCGAAGCCTGTAAGTTTGATGCCATTGTCGGCGTGCCCATCGCTGCCCGCCAACCGCAGGAGGTGACCTTATGAGCACATTGCGCATGACCATCGACGGACGAGTTCTAGAAGCCCAAAAAGGCGAGACGATTTTGCAAACTGCTCGCCGCTATGGCTTTTATATTCCCACCCTGTGTGATTATGCTCATCTTACCCCACATGGCTCCTGCCGTTTGTGTATCGTTGAAGTAGAGGGGTCTCCAAAAACACCAGCCGCGTGCACGACACCGGTCGAGGAGGGGATGGTGGTGCGCACCCATTCCCCGCGCTTGCAAGCCCTGCGCTCGGAGATTTTACGCCTGCTGCTCAGCGAACATCCGGTCAGTTGTCTGATCTGCCCTGAACAAGACCACTGTGACGAGTGCATGATCACCTTGCGCAAAAGCGGTGTGACCACTGGCTGTCGCTCTTGTTCAATGGACGGATTGTGCGAATTGCAAGAGCTGGTCGTGCGCATTGGCTTGGATGGTCAATCTCCTTATCCGGTCTTTTACCGCGGCTATCCGGTCGAAAAGGGCGATCCTTTCTTCGATCGGGATTATAACTTGTGCATCTTGTGCGGGCGTTGTTTGCGAGTCTGCGAGGCGTTGCATTTTGCGACGACGTTGACTTATGTCGAGCGCGGGAACTTCACAATGGTAGGAACAGCCTTTGGGCGCAGCCATGTGGAGGCTGGTTGTAGTTTCTGCGGTGCCTGTGTGGAAGTTTGCCCCACCGGGGCGCTGGTTGAGAAGTACTCGAAATGGGATGGCATGCCTGATGGAGAGAGTAAGGCAATTTGCCCACTTTGCGCACTCAATTGTGAGATGCGCTTGTTGACCAAAAAAGGGCAGGTGATCAATAGTCTGCCTGTTGACCTGTTGGGAGAAGGCCCCTTATGCCTTGCCGGACGCTTTGGCATTCCCGAACTGGTCAATCATCCTCAACGGCTAAAAGCACCTCAATTGTGGGAAGGCACAGGTTTCCGGCAAATCTCTTGGGAGGATGCTGCGCAAATTCTCGCTGAGAAGTTGTTCAATTGTCCGTCAGAGAACTTCGGTTTGTTGATTTCCGATAGCAGCAGCAATGAAGACCTATATATTGCCCAAAAGTTTGCCCGGGTGGTCATGCGCACCCATCAGGTCAGCACGTTAGCTGCTCAGCGCTATGGCCATGGTTTCCCTCAAGTGATTGGGCTTCTCAAGCAATCCGTCTCGTTGCACGCGCTTTCAACGGCGCGGTCTGTGCTCTGTGTTGGTTTGGATACGCGCTATCTCCAGGCTGTTGTGGAATACAAACTGGTGCAAGCTCGCCGTCGCGGTGCAGTACTGGTCACCTTCCACTCAAAGCCCCACAACCTTTCCCTGTTTGCCGATGAAGAACTGCGGGCAATGCCAGGGCAAGAAGCAGTTCTATTGAACGAACTAATCCGCTGCGTCCAAGGAAAAACGCCCTCCGCAAAGACACTCTCCAAGGAACAACGTTCAGCACTGGAACGCGCTGCAAAGCATCTGGTTCTCTCACCCTTGGTGATCTTGGTCGGACCCGATGCTTTAGAATCGGAAAAGAACAAAGCCCTGCTTCAAGCGGTACAAGCGCTTGCCGATGCCCTTCATGCAATCGTCATTCCCCTGCCAGCGCAGGGCAACCTGAGTGGCTCCCTGATGATGGGCGCCTTTCCCCATCTTTTGCCCGGCGGCTTTGGCTTAGACGATGAAGCTCAACGCCAAAGGGTGATGGGCCGTTGGTCAACCCCTCTGCCGGCTATCTCAACTGATCCGCTCTTCTGGCAACAGAAGGGGCGTTTGCGAGTTTTGATGACAATTGGTGAAAATCCCCCTGAGGATTTGCCCGAATCGGTCTTTGTGGTTACACAACATTTCTATCCTCCAGCTAAGCGGCGGGTTGATCTCCTCCTGCCGTTGGCAGCCTTCAGCGAAGGCAGTGCCTCGTGGATCGACTACGCTGGCGTAATGCACATTGGACATGCTGCGGTTGCACCCTATGGCGAATCGTTGCCGGCGTGGCAAATGCTCTGTCTAATTGCCCGCTCGATGGGTGCCAGAGGTTTTGATTTCAACAATGCGGAAGAAATTCGCGCCGAAATTACGCGCGTAGTGAGTGGTTTCTGGGAGGGTGGTACGGTCGACCGCTTCAATTTGACGATTGGCTCTGACCACAAATTGCGCCAACCCCTACCCACTTCAGAACTTGAATACCTGTCCTATCCGCTCAGCTATTGGGTACAAGGCTGGCAGTGGTTACAAACACAGAGGTAATGACTATGTTCAAGATCATCGAAAACCGCATGGTGGTCCCCAATGTTCATGTGATGACGGTGCAAGCCCCCGACGTGGCAAAGGGCGCTAAGCCAGGCCAATTTGCCATCTTCCGCCCCGAAGAGGATGGTGAGCGCATCCCGCTCACTCTTGCCGACTGGAACGCCGAAGCCGGCACGGTCACCGTTGTGTATCTCAATGTCGGTCGCTCAACGGCAAAACTGGCGACCTTGAAAGCTGAGCAAACCCTGCCTACAGTGGTTGGTCCGTTAGGAAAGCCGATGGAAATTGATCGCTATGGATCTGTGCTGTGTGTGGGCGGCTGTTATGGCATTGGCAGTATTTACCCCATTGCTCGTGCCTTGAAGGAAGCGGGCAACACTGTCGTCTGTGTTTTAGAAGCCCGTTCTTCGTTTTTGCTCTACTGGCAGGAGAAACTTAGTTCAATCGCCGATCGAGTGATCTACCTCACGCGCGATGGCACACGGGGGAAACGCGGCCATATTGGCAGTTTAGCCGAGGTTATCCGCACCTTACCCATGCGCATCGACCGCGTAATCCTCAACGGTTGCAATTACCTGATGATGCGTGGCTCACAGGAAACTCTGCCGTTGAAAATCAAAACTATGGTTACTTTGAATACGTTGATGATCGATGGCACCGGGATGTGCGGGGTTTGCCGGGTGACTGTTAATTCGGAGACCAAGTTTGCCTGTGTGGATGGACCGCACTTCGATGGGCATCAAGTGGATTGGGCAGAATTGACCCAGCGGCGCAAAGCCTATCTGCCAGAAGAAGTGATCCCATTGCGCACTACCCGCCCGTTGTAGAGGAGAGCATTATGGAACAACCGGTCAAAAAAGGTCTCGACTTAAATCGCCGTCCGATGCCCAAGCAACCTGTGGAGGTGCGGCGAAGGAACTTTGAAGAGGTAGCCCTTGGTTACGATGCCAAACTAGCCATGGAAGAAGCCTCCCGCTGCATTCAGTGCAAAAAGCCCGGCTGTGTCGAGAAGTGCCCGGTGGAGGTGGATATCCCCGGCTTTATCCAAGCCATTGCCGAAGGGGATTTCGAGCGTGGCGTGCGCATTCTAAAGGCAAAGAACTCTCTCCCCTCTGTATGTGGGCGCGTCTGTCCGCAAGAGGAACAATGCGAGGGCGGCTGTGCTTTGCTTAAGAAGGCGGGACAGATCGCCATCGGGCGCTTGGAGCGGTTCTTAGGCGATTGGGAAGCCGCTCAAACCGATTTTATGCTGCCAGAGATCGCTCCCCCAACGGGCAAGCGCGTGGCGGTTGTCGGCGGCGGCCCGGCTGGCTTAACCGTTGCCGGTGATCTGATCAAGCTGGGCCATGAGGTGACCATCTTTGAGGCGCTGCATAAAATGGGCGGCGTTTTGGTCTATGGCATTCCAGAATTTCGCCTCCCCAAGCACATCGTCGAGCGCGAGGTAGAATACCTGCGCCGCTTGGGGGTGAAGATGGTGGTCGATTATGTGGTGGGTAAGACGCGCACGGTGGATAGCTT
>JAOAHK010000112.1 GCA_026415275.1 Anaerolineales bacterium | reverse complement strand
CTAGTGTCGGGACATCGTTGAGGACACCAGTGGAGGTGTCAACATGAGAAAAGAACAAAGCCTTGTAGCCGCCTTTCTTAAGTTCTTCCTCTACCTGTTGTGGATCGGGGCGGTGTCCAATTTCGGCTCTGATTTGGGTGACCTGTGCGCCATAGCGTTCGAGAATCTCTCCAAACCGTGCGCTGAAATAGCCAATATTTAGTAGGAGTACTCGATCTCCTACTTCGACAAGGTTCGCGGCGGCTACATCCATCGCAAATGTCCCTGTGGCGGCAACAATGAAGGGTTGACCACTGGACGATTGGAAGACGATGCGCATCTTTTCGAGGGCTTCGCCAAAGGTGTGGATAAAAGCCGGATCGGTATGACTACTCGTTGGCACACTCATCGCCGCTAGAACAGCGGGGTCGAATTCGATCGGTCCGGGAATCATGAGTAATTTATGGCTTTTCATCTCTGGTATCCTTCGCTAAATGAGATTGGGTTGCTGAGGGACGCCATGGCAAAGACCGAGGCTTCTCAAAATGAATGTCCTATTTTACTCCAAAAGGAAGCGAATGAGAAAACCACACCCATCCTCTGGTATCTTCAAGGCTGCCTCAATCCTATGTTGGAATTAGGCGAGGTTCGGGCGCCCACAACCGGCAAAAAAATATTGACAAATTCACCACGCAAGGGTATAGTTACCGCGCATTGGGGAGTAGCCTCCCAAGAGGGAACAGGTTTTCGTCATGACGAAGGATTTCTTCCGGAAACCTGTGCGCAGGTTCTGCGTTTGGCAAGACCATTCGCCATGAGTGGTCTTCTTTTTTATTTATTACTACCGAGGAAGATCAGATGAAAACTTGGCATCAACTTGATATAGAAAAGACCCTAGCCGAACTAAAGACTGATCTCAAAACCGGGTTATCCACCACTGAAGCCAAAAAACGGCAGCAGGAATACGGGCCGAATCAATTAATCGAACGGGGGATGAAAAGTCCTTGGCAGATCCTGCTCGATCAGTTTACCGAGATCATGGTAGTGATCTTGATCATCGCTGCCGTCATCTCAGTGTTGCTGCATGAGACCACTGATGCGATTGTCATCCTCATAATCGTTATTTTGAACGCTGCGTTGGGCTTCTCACAAGAATACCGAGCCGAAAAGGCGATTGCAGCTTTGAAACGTCTCTCTGCCCCAAAGGTCAAAGTGCGTCGCGATGGACATTTACATGAAATCCCTGCTCGCGAGCTAGTACCTGGAGATATTGTTCAGTTAGACGCAGGGGATGCAGTGGCAGCCGATTGCCGCCTGATCGAGGCGATCAATCTTCGCGTCCAAGAAGCGGTGCTAACCGGGGAATCCGAGCCTGTAGAAAAGCACACCCGCCCTATCCTAGAGGAAAATTTGTCTATAGGCGACCAACGCAATATGGTTTTCATGGGTACGGTTACAACCTACGGTCGAGGATTAGCTGTGGTTGTCCGAACGGGAATGCAAACCGAATTGGGCAAGATCGCCGACATGCTTCAAAGTGTGGAGCAGGAAAGCACCCCGTTGCAAAAACGATTGAAACAACTTGGCAAAGGATTGGCGCTGGCTGCGCTGGCAATTGTCGTCGTAATTTTTATCTTAGGACTGTTGCGCGGCGAACCCCTACGGCTGATGTTTATGACAGCCATAGGAATGGCCGTAGCGGTGATCCCGGAGGGCTTGCCTGCGGTGGTAACGATCGCCTTAGCGTTAGGAGCGCAGCGCATGCTCCAACGCAACGCCCTAATCCGCAAATTACCAGCCGTTGAGACCCTGGGTTCTGTAACCACGATCTGTTCGGATAAAACCGGCACCTTGACCGAAAACCGCATGACGGTGACCGTTGTCGATGTTGCCGGAAATCGGGTGGATTTTTTGGAGAAAATGAAATTTTACTCCCCAACCGTATCGGAGGAAGAGAAATTAAATCCTTTGCGGATTAAGTATCCCGAAGTATCCTTGATGCTCGAAGCCGGTGCCTTATGCAACGATGCTGTCATTGAAAAAGAATTTAGTCAGAGCGGAGGTTATCAAACTGTTGGCGACCCGACCGAAGGAGCTTTAGTCATCGCCGCTGCCAGAGCGGGACTCTGGAAGGATGAACTTGAAGAACTCCTACCCCGTGTCTCGGAACTCCCGTTTGATTCTGAGCGGAAAATGATGACCACTGTTCATCGTCTTAAGGGGGATGCGGCCGATCATTTCCAACTCCAAAGCGTCAAAATCTTAAACAACTGCGGGAAAGGAGCAGCAATTGCCTTTACAAAAGGGGCAGTCGATAGTCTTCTTCAGGTATCTACACAGGTTTGGACAGAAGGAAAGAGCGTTCCGCTCGACGAAGAATGGAGAAAAAGGATTCACCGCGCCAACGAAGATTTGGCAAAGCAAGGTGTCCGTGTTCTGGGTGTTGCCTTTCGAATTTATGAGGACACTAATAATGGAAATCTCATCCAACCGCGTGAAGAAGGGTTAACCTTTGTCGGTCTTTTTGGCATGATCGATCCTGCGCGTCCCGAGGTAAGAGACGCTGTGGCAACCTCTATGTCTGCCGGGGTGCGCCCAATCATGATTACCGGCGATCATCCCCTCACGGCAGCCCATATCGCCCGTCAATTGGGAATTGGCGCTCCGTTCTATGAGGTGATCAGCGGTAAAGAGTTGGAAGAAATATCTATCGAGGAGCTAAAAGCCAAGCTGGAGAGAGTTTCGATCTTTGCCCGCGTCTCACCGGCGCATAAAATGAAAATCGTCGAGGCACTACAACAGATGGGAGAGATTGTTGCCATGACCGGAGACGGTGTCAACGACGCACCAGCGCTCAAAAAAGCCGACATCGGAGTGGCGATGGGCATCACCGGCACCGATGTCTCGAAGGAAGCCTCCGAAATGGTCCTGTTGGATGACAACTTTGCCACAATTGTGGCTGCCATCGAAGAGGGCCGGCGCATTTATGACAACATCCGCAAGTTTATCCAATACACCTTGACCTCGAACGCTGGCGAAATTTGGGTGATGCTGTTGGGCCCGTTCTTTGGACTGTCGCTTCCACTAACTCCCTTACAAATTCTATGGGTGAACTTGGTCACCGATGGCTTACCTGGCTTAGCTCTAACCGTAGAACCAGCCGAACCGGATACCATGCGTCGCAAACCTTACCCTCCCAACGAAAATATTTTTGGCCGTGGATTGGTGGTTAGCATTCTATGGATTGGCATCCTGATGGGGTTGACTTCCCTGCTCGCTGGCATTTGGGCTTATCAGACCCAACGGTTTGAGGTTTGGCAGACGATGGTCTTCACTACGCTCACCTTGGCGCAAATGGGCAACGTGCTCGCAATTCGTTCCAATCACTATACTCTACGTCAGATTGGTTTACTCTCTAATAAACCTCTATTGGGAGCTGTGTTGCTAACGTTTGTCCTCCAAATGGCTGTCATTTACTTGCCATTTTTACAGTCCATCTTCAAGACGGTACCTCTGTCCCCTCAGGAACTGATCGTTTCCTTTGCGTTTAGTATCGTCGTTTTCCTGGCGGTAGAGTTTGTCAAATGGTTTCGCTTCCAGCGGAGAACAAAGGGCAAAGACGTGCCCATCTCTTAATTTATTGTTAGAAATCGCAGGAAAAACTGAAACCTTTCTTGACGCAATCCCGTCTGCATGGTATTATGTTAAGGAGAATATTAGCACTCTCAAGGCGAGAGTGCTAATTTGGATAGACGCCTATGGCTGAACTAACCGAACGGCAAAAATTAATACTGGCTTTGATCATTCGCGAATATATCGAGACGGCGCAACCGGTGGGCTCGGAGAGCCTGCAAAAGCGCTACAACCTAGATGCCTCCCCGGCAACAATCCGCAATGACATGGCAGCGCTGACCGAAGCCGGCTATTTGCGCCAACCGCACACTTCAGCAGGGCGGGTGCCCACTGAGGATGGTTATCGGTATTTCGTGCGCCAATTGATGGGGCATATTGATCTGCCCGCAGATACCAAGCGCACGATTAGTCATCAGTTTTATCAAGTGGGTCATGACCCCGACCGCTGGATGCGTCTCGCTGCTTCGGTTCTCGCCCAACAAGCCAAAGCAGCTTCGTTGGTCACGGCACCACATGTCGAGCAAGCCCGATTCAAGCATCTAGAGTTAATCAGCACCCGCGGGCGGCAAGTGCTGATGGTTTTGGTGCTGGCTGGCGGAGATGTGCGCCAGCAAATGTTGACTCTTGCCGAACCGGTCACCCAAGAACAGCTTAGCGCTGCAGCACAGCACTTAAACCAACTCCTAAGCGGCTTAGGACCTGAGGCGATTAGCACGCTAACGACTCCTTTGGATGCTCTTGAGCAAGATTTGGTGCGCCTCATTGTCGAAGAACTGGTTCACTCGAGCCAAATCTTGGGCAGCGAAGTGTATCGCGATGGCTTGACCCATGTCTTATCCCAACCCGAATTCTCAGAAAGCGAATCGGCGCGCAAAGCCTTGCGCATTTTAGAAGAACGCCCTCTGTTGGAGGATTTGCTCACCCGCACTTTAGAGACCACCAACGTCGGGGGGGTCCAGGTTTTGATCGGCGGCGAAGGCACTTGGGAAGAATTGCGTGACTGTTCGATGGTCTTGGCACGCTACGGTGCACCAGGATTGGCGACAGGAGCTCTGGGTGTTCTCGGTCCGATCCGCATGGCTTATGGCCGCAGCATTTCCACCGTGCGCTTTGTCGCCGGCTTGCTCAGCGATTTGGTCGTAGAATTGCATTCCGAGTGAAGAGCCATCGAAGATGAAACCTAACGCGAGGAGGTAGCTCAGGATGAGCGAGGATGAATTGACCAATAACGAAGAAAATCAAAACCTACAACCTTTGGTTGTGGAGAAACAAACTGTCGAAGAAATCATCTCTGAAGAGGTAGCAAAGGAAGAGGATTTGCAAGCAAAGTTAAATGAACTGGAAAAGAAAGCCAATGAATATCTGGATGGCTGGCAGCGCGCCAGAGCTGAATTTGCCAATTACAAGAAGCGCGTCGAACGCGAACAAGCTCAGACCTATCAACTTGCCAGCAGCACAGTCCTGAAAAAGTTCCTGGATGTGGTGGACGACATGGAGCGGGCGTTGAAAAACTGCCCTCCCGAAATTGCCAGCAGCGAATGGGCGCAAGGTATTGAATTGATCTACCGCAAGCTCATTTCTATTATGGAATCCGAAGGAGTAATCAAAATAGAGGCGGATGGTCAGCTATTCGATCCCAACCTCCACGAAGCCATCTCTCACGAGGAAGTCGAGGGTTACACCGAAGGACAAATTATCGAAGTGGTCAAACAAGGCTATCTGGTTGGCGATCGCGTCTTGCGTCCGGCGATGGTGCGTGTTGCGCGGTAGATCGCTGTCATTCAACACAGACTTGATCTTGCTCTTTTTGGAGGCAAATTATGGGAAAGATTATCGGCATTGATTTAGGAACAACCAACTCGGTTGTTGCGGTGATGGAAGGCGGTGAACCGGTCGTCATTCCTTCCGCAGAGGGGGAAAGATTGGTGCCTTCGGTGGTAGCGGTTAATAAGAATCACGAACGCCTCACCGGGCGTGTGGCGCGTAACCAAGCTGTTGTCAACCCTGAAAACACCATTTTCTCGATCAAACGCTTTATGGGGCGCCGCTATGATGACCCCGAAGTGAAGAAAGCGATGAGCCGAGTTCCCTATAAAGTTACCGCTGCTCCCAACGGTGATGTGCGCGTTGTTTTAGACGGCAAAGAATATTCTCCGCCAGAAATCTCTGCCATGATCTTAGCAAAGCTCAAAGCCGATGCCGAAGCTTATCTCGGCGAGCCAGTCACCCAAGCGGTCATTACCGTCCCCGCGTATTTTAACGACGCCCAACGCAACGCTACCAAAGATGCCGGTCGCATCGCCGGTTTGGAAGTGCTGCGCATCATCAATGAACCCACAGCCTCTTCGCTTGCCTACGGGTTAGACAAGAAGAAAGACGAAGTGATCGCCGTTTACGATCTCGGCGGCGGGACGTTCGATATTTCTATTCTGGATGTGGGCGAAGGTGTCTTCCAAGTGCGGGCAACCAGCGGTGATACTTTCTTAGGCGGGGACGACTTTGATCAGCGCATTATCGACTACATCGCCGATGAATTCAAGCGCGAACATGGCATCGATCTGCGCCAAGACCGCCAAGCTCTGCAACGCCTGAAAGAAGCTGCCGAAAAGGCCAAAATCGAGCTTTCCAGCCTGATGCAGACCGAAATCAACTTGCCCTACATCACCGCCGATGCCAGTGGTCCAAAGCACTTAACCATGACCCTCACCCGCGCCAAGCTGGAACAACTCACTCAAGACTTGATCGAACGGACTTTAGGACCCGTTCGCCAAGCGCTCAAAGATGCTGGCTTGGAACCACACCAGATCAATGAGGTCGTCTTGGTCGGTGGCATGACGCGGATGCCGGCTGTTCAAGAAGCGGTACGGAAATTGTTTGGCAAGGAACCACACAAGGGTGTCAACCCCGATGAGGTGGTTGCCGTAGGCGCAGCGATCCAAGCTGGTGTGTTGGGTGGTGAGGTGAAAGATATCCTGCTTCTAGATGTAACTCCGCTGACCCTTTCCATTGAAACACTCGGTGGAGTTGCAACGCCGATGATCGAGCGCAACACGACCATTCCCACCCGCAAATCGCAGATCTTTTCAACCGCCAGCGACAATCAGAGCCAGGTGGAGATCCATGTCCTGCAAGGCGAACGGCCGATGGCAGCCGATAACAAATCGTTGGGAAAATTTATCTTGGATGGCATCCCTCCTGCGCCGCGCGGCGTTCCTCAAATCGAGGTCACTTTTGATATTGACGCCAACGGCATCCTCAAGGTAACGGCAATCGACAAAGCAACGGGACGCAGTCAGAACATTACCATCACCGCATCCTCTGGCTTGAGCGAAGCCGAAATCGAACGCATGCGCAAAGAAGCCGAAGCTCACGCTGAAGAAGACCGGCGGCGCAAAGAGTTAATTGAAGCGCGCAACACGGCCGATAACGCTGTCTATACCGCCGAGAAAGCCTTGCGCGATCTGGGCGATAAGGTGCCAGCCGATGTCAAGGCGAAAGTCGAAGAGCAGGTCTCTAAGGTGCGTAACGTGATGAACACCGATAACACGCAAGAGATCAAGCGCGAGACCGAAGCGCTCTTCCAAGTCATTCAACAAATCGGCGCTGCGGCCTATCAGTCAAGTGGGCCGCAAGCTGGCGGAGCCCCCGGCGGCGAAGGACAAGCGACCGGAGAGAGTAAAAGCGGTGAAGAAGACGTTGTGGATGGAGAGTTTCGTAACGTCTGATGGCTCAGCGAGATTATTATGAGATCTTAGGTGTCCCTCGTAATGCATCGGCGGAAGACCTCAAAGCGGCCTTCCGCCGCTTGGCGCGTCAGTATCACCCAGATGTCAATAAATCTCCCGACGCAGAGGAGAAATTCAAAGAAATCAACGAAGCCTATGCTGTGCTTTCCGACCCAGAACGGCGAGCGGCGTATGAT
>JAOAHK010000111.1 GCA_026415275.1 Anaerolineales bacterium | reverse complement strand
TGAGAGCGGTGAATTGTATAACGTCGAAGTGTCTGCGCGAAATTTTGCGATTCTATATGGTAAGTCGGGGTATGTGGTTCACACCAATCATTATCTGAGCACCAAAATGCAAGCGATCGAAGAAGAGTCCGAGCAACTAATCGGATCGCAAGTGCGCTATTTCCGGGCGTTGAGAATGATCCGTGAAACCAAAAGACACACCTTGACCTCATTGCAAGTGATTCTGAGAGATCACGTGAATTTTCCCTATTCTATCTGTTGTCATATGACGCATTTAGAAAACCCGTATGATCGGGAAAAGACAATTTCTGCTTTAGTAATGGATTTATCGGAAAAGGTTATCTATATGGCATGGGGAAATCCATGCCAGAATTTGTATTATCCATTTACATTATGATTGAAGTTGTTTACACTACCGTTAATTCAGGGTAAGTCAGCGTATCGTCATTTCCTAGGTCTTCTTCTTTCAATGCGCCGATGATATTGTTCGTGAATTTCTGCCACGTGATTGATCTTTTCTTGAACCGCAGCTTCGAACCAGATTTTCCCCTTTTCCCTTGTAGCTAAACTCCCCGCACCGTATGCACCGGTTTTGGTGTCGTCTGTCCACGGTGGGTTAGCCGTTAATGCTCCGCCCTCAACCCAATCCATGTAGTAAGAAGGAGTTGCGATAAACTCTATCTCGTCAACCACTCGATCCATGTAAACAAGATCAGGACGAAGGTGCAGCATGAGCGAGGTTTCCAGTTCGCAGGCATGACCCATCCCACCAATCTTTGACTCGCGATATTGCTCTAATACCTGTACCCCCTGGGAGCTGGTCAGATACAAAAAAGCGGTAGCACAAAAAATGTTTAGGTGCCTTTCGCCAGCATATTTTACGATATTCGTCAAGAAGGAGCAATTCCCACCATGACCACTCATGAAATAAAACCGGGTAAAACCGTAAAGGACTAAGACATCGATCACAGCTAGCCAAAAATCCTCAAAGGCGCGTCCGCCAGCGTTCAACGTGCCGGCAAACGAAGAGCGGTGTGTGCTGACCCCATAGGGCATAACTGGCAATTTGCAGGCTTGATCAGGAGCGGATTTGACCACGCTTGAGGCAATTGCTTCAATAATGATTGTGTCGGTTGAAAGCGGAAGATGATACCCGTGTTGTTCGGTGTGCCCAATGG
This sequence comes from Anaerolineales bacterium, assembly GCA_026415275.1. GTDB lineage: Bacteria > Chloroflexota > Anaerolineae > Anaerolineales > UBA4823 > NAK19. The sequence goes on along the minus strand of JAOAHK010000111.1, from coordinate 6,370 downwards.
GAATTAAGACAACTTTTGAAATGTCTTCTAAAGAAAAATGAAACTCATCGGAAGGTTGATAAGCTTGCACTATTTGATTGTTTCCCAGTCCGAGATTTGTATCGGTTGGAGTAAGCACAAACACATTGACAAAACTGTCTTCCCGTAAGCTATAGAGTAAGTTCCGAAGGTATTCTTGAAGACAACTTTCAGGAACGGGTAGGTTACTCCCTCGCCAACCAAAGGGAAAAGATGGTAGGATGACAATCTGTTCGGGGTGATTAAGTGTTTCAGCTAGTTTGCTTCTGTCGAAACCTGTACCTAAGGGAAGTATCAACGGACAGTTTCGCGATAAATTAGCCACTTCAGGCCAGGTGAGGGAGTCATAGAGTATCCAATCCGTCATCTTGCACCCTTATAATCGTGAAAGCAATTCTTTCTTCTTTGAGTTAAATTCTTCCTCTGTGATAACTCCTTGCTTGCGGAGTAGATCAAGATTGGCAATCAGGGCAGGTATATCTTCCCTTTGAATCTCGTCCGATCGATATTCATCTCCGCGCTCGAGTCTCTCTTTTGCATTCAGCATCGCTGTCTTAAACTCAATCGGTTTTGCAATACGACGAAATGTGTTTACTCCCAATTCGCTGGCGGTCATGATTTCAANGTCCCCGTAATCAAACAACCTACCCATAAAAGATTGAACCATCTTGACGTCATTTACTTTCTCTAGGGAGCTATCTTCGGTTGTTTTATTAAAGATACCCGAAATTTGAATGACCCGCCGATTGGTGAGAATATATTGACTATTACTCCATTTTGCTACGTCGATGGCAAGGGAGGCAACTGGTAAAAGCAGAACAATGAAACCAACGGGAATAACAATGGCAACCGCGATACCTAACAGAATAACTAGCAAGAGAGAAGCGACAAAGATAGCGAGAATGAGCAAAACCTCTAATAAAATATTTCTGGCGAGGATGAACCAGTGTTGCCGAGTGATGAATAAAACTTTTTCATTTTCACCCAAAAGTCGTTGTAGGTAGGAGTTTGTTTTCATGACATTTTCCTTTCCTAAAATTCTTATGGCAATTTTGATTTCGTGAGACTTTCTAACCGAAATTGTAACTCCGCTTTCCATTTTGAACGTTCGAATCGATCCATCTCTTTCTTCTCCAATAATTTTATCGCCGACTCAATCCACAATCGAGCTATGAGATAGTCTTTCTTGAGACGTTCATTGTATTTAGCAAGCTCTAGGTGAGCGTTTATACTTCCGAGGCTTGCTGCAACTTTCCAGGTTTCTTCTGCTTTCTCAAATTGCTTTTGTTTCTTGTATAACAATCCTAAGCTATCCAATAGTTCTAGCCTGTGGCACTCATCCGATAGCTTAGGCAGGCAAGCTGTATAGAAATCAATTGCCCGAGTGATTTCTCCAATCGATTGATAAAAATTTGCCAACCGGAAAATGAGCCCTGCGTTTTCGATAGTGCACTCCATTGGATGAATGAACAGCCCCGCAATATGCAGATACAAACGCGCCAGAGAATAAACATCCATTTTGTTATGGTAGAGAACCGGAATCAGAAAAGATGCATCCTGACTCAAGAGATAATCACGATAAATACTGGGAATCATCCAGCCAGGGATGTCATTTACAGAGCGCTCAATGCCCAAAACAGTTGCTTCCATTGCTCGCAAGGTTCGGCTGGGGAGATGATTTTTCCAAATTCTTCGGGATAGATGGAGCAAGTCAATGTGTAACAAATCACTTGTTGGCAAGGGAATCTGATGGAATTGAAAACGAGATTGAAGCAATGGTAAGTCGAAACTCTTACCGTTATATGTCACGATCCCTTTAGCAGATAGGAAGATTTTTTCCAGTTCAGCCAATTGGGAGAATTCATCTTCGGGGTGAAGGATCAAATACTGAAAAAGGTGTAACTCATTTTTTGTAATTCTTCCGATCCCCACCAAGAAACAGATGACCCCAACACCGCCATATTCCCCACTGGTTTCTACATCGATAAAAAGAAAATCCTCAATTGCTAAGCGTTCCGTTGAGCTCTGAAGCTTTAACCATTTTTGAATTTCGATTGGTATTTCGCAGGAATCAATGTCTCTTTCTAGTTCTAGAGGGATAGTTTCGTGGAGAAGATAAACCTTCCCGTAACGATTTTTTAGTGTCATGGTATTCGGAAATGGAACTTGATCGGGATACTTGTGGTATTGGGAACGAATTTCTTGTTCAGATTCAGACAGGGGAATACCCAAGGATTTCAGGTATCTCTTAAGCTCGTTCATGTTAAGCCAAAATCCTCTCCAGCAAAGCTAAGGCTTCTCGCTTCCCTCCGCCACCGTTTGCCGCTATTGGTCCTGTGCAAGAAGGACACCCTTCCGAGCAGGAGCAGGCTCGAATATGGTGCTTTATCGTAAACAATAATTGTGAGGCAATTTCGTATAGTCGATAGGCCAATCCGATACCGCCGGGAATCTGCTCAAAGACCAAGATCGTTGGCTGATTCTCGCACCAAACGAACTTAGGATCGACAGTGATCCCCAAATCCTGACGGTCGCAGAGAGCATATAACGGACTGATATGGCTAAAGGCATAACCAAGAGCTGCCAAACCGCTTTGAATGCGAACCGATTCTTCTACTTTGTGATGACAAGATGGGCACAAAGTAATCAGATTTTCAAGACGATTTGCTTCTGTTGGGTCAATAAAATTTCGGAATGGAATTTTGTGATGGACATGATGAGCTCGATCCTTTTCGGGGACACCGCACAATTGACAAAGATATTGATCGCGTTGACGAGCAAGACGCTTTTGGTTTTCCCAATCTGATCCATATTGATTGGGATCGTTTGTCCATACACCTTGCTGTCGAAGGTCCTCAACTAGTTCATTGCTGAGAGTTAGCCAAAACGCTGTGGTTGACAACTTGCGAGGGGGTAAGTCTACCGTCTTCCTTTCTTTCACCAAGCGGCTATCCCAATCTAAAACAAGATACCCTTCAACTTGACGACTTAACTCCACCAGACCATAAGCAATTTGGTAGGTAAAGCCGCTTGGGGATATGAGATTTTGGTGTTCTTTTGAGCTTAGGAACACGACCTGCGTGTTGATTTTTGGTTGGGTAATTCGGTCAAGGTAACAGGTTCTTAGGGTGGCGATACGGCGCTCTAAATCGAGATTTTCTACTAGGTAAGGATTCCCTTCGTGAAAATAGATCGCTCCGGAGTGCACCATCCAGTGTGCGCTTTCAGCATCAACCGTTCCGACAGGCCACTGCTGCTCGTCGTTCTTGAGAATGAGTTGCACTGTATGCTCTGAGATGGATCGAATTGAAAAGGTATGGGGAGCGTTTGTGCCAGTGTAGTAATAATGTTTGCTTCCTTTGATGGCATTTCCTTGGAAAACAAGGCTATCGAGTAAAGTCGATAGTAGCTCGGTCGACACGTTTCCATACACGAGCTGGCGATGGGAAATAGGGACTTCATAAAGGGCGCATTGCAAGTGGGCGTGCAGGATCAGGGGGTTGTCAGGGTTGATGATAACCCGTTCGGGATTAGACTCCCAAAAATATTCGGAATGATGAGCAAGATACTGGTCGAGAGGGTCATCGGAGAGGATGAGAATCCCTAGTGAAAGCTGGCTGTTGCGCCCGCTGCGGCCAAATTGTTGCCAGGTCGAAGAAATGCTGCCAGGAAAGCCAATTATGAAGGTTATATCTAAGCCGCCAATGTCAATCCCTAGTTCCAAAGCGTTGGTTGCAATGACACACTTGACCTTACCAACGCGTAGGGTTTGTTCAATTTCACGGCGTAGGGCAGGTAAATAGCCACTGCGATAACTGCGAATCTCCTCCTCCACATCTAGGACTAAGGAGTTAAACCTTTCTCGGAGTTGGATAAGCAGGAGCTCGACTGCTTTCCGACTCCGACAGAAAATGATGGAATGTGTCCCATTCGGGATAGATTCTGCCACTAGGCGAGCGGCATCCTCAAAGGGGTGGCGACGCAGACCAAAATCAGGGTTGATGACGGGAGGGTTATAAATCCAGATTTCTTTTTCAAGAGTTGGGCTATCTCTTGGCTCTATTTTTACCAGAGGTTCTTCGACCAAAAGCTCAGCAAACTTATCAGGATCACCGATTGTACCTGTTGTCAGAATAAACTGTGGCTCTGCTCCGTAATGATGGGCGATTCGCTTCAAACGGCGCATGACGTTGGCAACGTGGGAGCCAAATATGCCACGATACACGTGAATTTCATCCAGAACAATGTATCTTAAGTCATTGAAGAAACGCGACCATCGCGAGTGGCGTGGCAAGATGCTCTGATGAAGCATATCAGGATTAGTCAGGATAAACTGGGCGTTTTCGATAATTCGCGGACGCCTGGAAGAAGGAGTATCGCCGTCGAATTGGGAAACGAGAAAAGGTCGAGAGGTGAAGGGGGATTGAGTCTTTGAAACGAGCGTTTTGAGCTTTTCTCCTTGATCGTAAGACAAGGCTTTTGTCGGAAAAACAAATAATGCGCAAGTTGATGGGTCTTTGAGAAATGAGTCAAGAATAGGTATTTGATAAGTAAGTGATTTTCCACTTGCTATGCCGCTGACAATTAACAAATGTGAACCATTCTGTATTACCTGAAGGGCTTCAAGTTGATGGGAGTAGAGATGGTGGATGCCATTTTCACGCAATGCATTCATCAGCGAGGGATGCAGCCAATCAGGAAAATCAAACATTTTCCCAGATTTTGCGGGAAAATGTTTGCGAGAGACAATGTTTTCAGCAATCAATGGTTCAGAGAGCCATGTTTCAATAAGCTTATCTAACACAGCAAATTATTCACATCCTTAAGTAAAAAATGAAATACCGAGTATTCCAGGACCTCCATGAGTAATGATCGCCGGGGGCATCTCGTAAAGGGGGATATGTGGTATCGAGAGCTCCGTTGACAAGCGATGCACCAGTTCTTGAGCTTGTTCTTCAACGCCTGCATGCATCACGGTTAGGTAACAATCTTTTTCCTTGTTGATTTTTTCTACCGTAATTGCAATCATGCGCTCAAAAGCTCTTTTGTAGGTGCGTTCTTTCTCAAAAGGTTCTACGCGACCATCCTTAAAGGTCAGGATCGGTTTAATTTGTAACACCGAGCCCAACAGCGCTGCTGCTCCACCAATTCGCCCACCCTTAGCAAGGTATTCAAGGGTATCGACCATGAAAAAAACATGACAACGGGGGGTTAGCTCATGAATTCGAGTGACGATCTCATCTGCCTCTACTCCATCTTTAGCCCATTGAGCAGCAAGCAACACCAATGTGGCTAAAGGACTCGCAATCAAGCGAGTATCGATCACCCGGATGTCTAAATGTGGAAAGTCTTGAGCTGCAACCGTTGCCGAACGCACGGTCCCGCTGACTTCGGATGAAGGATGGATGCAAAGGATGGTGATATTGGTATCCGTGAAGCGCGCAAACTCTTTTGTAAACAATTCTGGAGGGGGTGCTGCCGTCTTGGGAAGGTTTTTTGCGGATCTTAATTTAGCGAGAAATTGGGGAACATCAATCTCTATCCCTTCTAGGTAGGTTTCATCATCGATGTGGATAACTTGAGGGATAACAATCAGGCTATATCGTTCAATATCCTCTTTGGATACCACTGCGGTAGTGTCTGTAATAATTTGGATCATAAGCTTTTCTCTTACACCCAGTCGAAGCTGCGCTCAACGGCTTTGAGCCAGAAGCGATATTGCCGTTGTCGCTCTTCTTCACTCATCTGGGGCTGCCAAATTTTGTCTACTTGCCAGTGCTTGCGCAAATCTTCCAAACTCGACCAGTACCCGACAGACAGCCCTGCAGCAAAGGCAGCTCCCAAAGCAGTTGTCTCCGTAATTACGGGACGGATCACGGGGACATTGAGAATGTCGGCCTGAAACTGCATCAGCAGTTCATTGCGCACCATGCCGCCATCGACTCTTAGTGATTTCAATTCCACACCTGAGTCCTGACGCATTGCCTCTAGGATTTCTTTCGTTTGGAAAGCAGTAGCTTCAAGAACCGCTCGTGCAAGATGTCCCTTGTTTATATAGCGCGTCAACCCGACAATCACCCCGCGCGCATCTGAACGCCAATAGGGTGCAAAAAGGCCAGAAAAAGCTGGGACAAAATAAATCCCGCCATTGTTTTCAACAGTGCGGGCGAGCGTTTCGATCTCGTGGGAAGAAGATATTAATCCTAGATTATCCCGTACCCACTGCACCAGAGCCCCCGTAATCGCAACCGAGCCCTCTAATGCATAAGTTGCTGGGGAATCGCCAATCTGATAGGCAAGAGTAGTTAACAACCCCTTTTTGGAGTGAACAATTTGAGTGCCGGTGTTCATC
>JAOAHK010000010.1 GCA_026415275.1 Anaerolineales bacterium | reverse complement strand
GAGACAGGTTCTGAGTTGCTGCTGATTGAGTCGGGCGGTTGTGGGCTTTGTGGCGCAGAGGCATCATTCTTGAGGGGGGTCTTTCTATGCGGTCGCTGAAAAAGGCTCTTCACAATACGAAATCTCCAAGACTAAGGTGAGGTTGGTAAGGCATAAAGGTTGCCATCGGTTGAACCAATAAAAACACGATCTCGATAGATTAAGGGAGTCCCAGTGATCGGACCGGCCGTTGAGAATTTCCAGAGCAAGGAGCCGTCTTGGCAGTTCAGACAATACAAGTTTTTATCAACAGATCCAATATAAATTTTGCCTTCCTGAACCACTGCCGAGCCGGTAACTTGGTGTTCAGTTAAGAACCGCCATTGCTCTTTTCCATTGCGGATATCGATGCAATATATGTTCCCATCTGTACAACCAATGTAGAGAGATTCTCCGCTAACACATGGGGTGGATATGGTGGGTTTCCCGAGCCGAAAACGCCAAATTAACCAACTGGTTTTGGCATCCAGTGCATAAACTACTCCATCTAAAGAGCCAAAGAAAACAGTGTCGTTTGCCACAACTGCTGAGCCTGTAATCGCCCTTTTTGCTCTGAAACGCCAACGGATAGCACCGCGAAAATCCAGACAGAGAAAATCACCATATTCGTTTCCGAAGAAGAGGTTATCCTCATAAATAAATGGAGTTGTGCGAACCGGAGCGCCACTATCGAATTTCCACACTGAATTTCCTGAGATTAAGTTGATGGCATGCAGATGGGCGTCATCCGATCCGATGAAGATATGTCCGCCAGACGAGACAGGGGAGGAATAGATTGCTCCCCCTGTGTAATAGGACCAAAAAATCTTTCCTGAGAGTTGATTGACGACATGAACGCGACGATCAGCCGAACCGAAGATAACATTGCCGTCTTCAAGCAACGGGCGGCTGACGATTGGCCCATCGGTTTGGTAACGCCAAATCAACTCTCCTTTCTCTGCATGCACGGCATAAACACAGTGATCATAGGAACCAAAGAAGACCCAGCCGTCTTTGTAAGCTAGCGTGCCACGAATTTCATCTTGACAGCGAAATATCCAAAGTGGTTGAATGGTCTGATGGATAACTTTTGCGGATTGGTGGGCTGAGAAGGCAGGTGCTCTTTTACTCAAGATCGCTTCGAGCGCCATTTTCATATCCTTAGCAGATTGGAAGCGATCTGCGGGATCGTATTGGAGTGCTTTGAGAATGACGGCTTCTAGCTCGGGGGGAACATCGGGATTGAGTTGACGGATGGGGCGTTCACCAAAAGAAAAAGGCGCTTCGAGGCGTGGGTCTTTTTTGGTTAGAAAATGATGGAGAGTCGCTCCTAACGCATAGATGTCAGCCAGGTGAGAGGCTTGTCCGCGATATTGTTCGGGAGGAGAATAGCCTTCGGTACCGACCATTGTGCCTTTCTGCTCCCCACGAAAGGGTTTGGCGATTCCAAAGTCGATCAACATCACCTTGCCATATTGATTGATCATGACATTGGATGGTTTCATATCGCGGAAGATGATCGGTTCTGGCTGATGATTGTGCAAGTAACTCAGGACATCACAGATTTCGATTGCCCATTGGATGATTTGAGGGATGGGGATATTCTCTTCGATAAGCGCTTCCAGGGTTTTGCCATTGATGAACTCTAACACAAGGTAGGAACGATCATGAGCAGTAAAGTAGTCAAAAATGCGGGGAATGGCTGGATGGTCGAGCGTTGCCAACAAATTTGCCTCTCGCTCAAAGTTGCGGATGATCGAAGCGCGCACGACCGGGTCCCGCGTCTGGATGATCATCTCCTTTACTGCAACCTGTTTCACCACATTGGGAAAATGTAGATCGCGCGCTTTATACACAGCTCCCATTCCTCCCACCCCCAATATCCCTTCAATGAAATAGCGATTGGCGAGAGTCGAACCGATTTTCAGTTGATCGGTTGCAATCGGGATTGACTGATTGGGTGACGATTGTCCTTTGCCGAATTTGAACTGATCTTCACTCATACTTGATTGATCTGACTCGGTTTGGTCGTGGTACAACAGCTGCTTATCGTTCTCTTACACATCGGCTATGATTTTTTATTCTCCCTAAGTATAATTCGATTCTGAATATGAACACAATGGAAACGAATTATCAATCCCCTTTTTCATGGCGTTACGGTTCTGCTGAACTGCGCTCCATTTGGAGCGAGAGGCAGAAACATGTCCTTTGGCGAAAGCTGTGGTTGGCGTTGGCAGAAACCCAAGCGGAATTTGGCTTGGTGAGTGCTAAACAAATTGATGACTTAAGAGAGAGACTTGAACATATCGACTTGCAACGAATTGCCGAGCTCGAAGCCGAGACCCAACACGACTTGATGGCTGCCATTAAGGCTTATGCGGAGCAATGTCCAATCGGTGGTGGCATTCTCCACCTCGGGGCAACTTCGATGGACATCAAGGACAATGCTGATGCTTTGCGGGTTTATGACTCGCTGTGGATTATTCGCAAGAATGTAGAGGCGTTGCTTGATGCACTTTGCTCTAATGTTAAGAAATATGCAGATTTGCCCATCATGGCTTTTACCCACTTACAACCTGCTGAGCCAACTACTCTAGGCTATCGTTTTGCTCAATACGCTCAGGATTTATGGATGGACTGGAAGCAATTGCTTCGCGGGATAGAAGATTTTCACCTGAAAGGTTTTCGCGGTGCAGTAGGAACTAGCGCCTCATTTATCGAACTCTTCGGTGAAGAAGAAAACAATCGATTCCAAGCCCGCCTAGCCGAACGGATCGGTTTGCCCTTCTTTGAGGTGACAACACAAGTCTATCCCCGTAAACAGGATTATTGGATAGCCGGTCTTTTAGCAGGAATTGGTGCGACTTTGCATCGATTTGCGTTGGATTTGCGCTTTTTACAGTCAGCGGTAACAGGAGAGTGGGCGGAACCTTTTGGTGAAAAACAAGTAGGCTCATCGGCGATGCCATTCAAGCGCAATCCTGTCCAAGCTGAAAAAATCAATGCGCTCTCTCGGCAACTTGCCCAGTTGCCCCGTCTGGCTTGGGATCACGCAGCACATTCAATGCTGGAGAATACCCTGGATGACTCGGCGAGTCGCAGAACCCTATTACCGGAGATGTTTTTGATCACAGATGAGTTACTTAAGACTGCTCTGCGACTTGTGCGCAATTTGGTGATTCAAGAGGAAAACATTCGGCGCAATTTCCAACGATTTGCGCCTTTTGCCGCCACTGAAAGGATTCTCGTTGCAGCTACACAAGCAGGTGCAAGCCGCCAAGAAATTCATGAGCTTTTACGTCGTTTATCGATGCAGGCTTGGGATGCAATTCGACAGGGAGCAGATAATCCATTAGCTGAGCTCATAGCTCAGGACATCACTTTACAACGATATCTGTCCATAGAGCGCTTACGCGACTTGATGTCTGTGGAAAGATACCTGGGTGATGCGCCCCAACGGAGCAGACATCTCGTCGACCGAATTTGCGATGATTTAGAAAAAGCTCAGGTGGACATCTGCGTAAAAATCCATCTCTGATGCCCACCTGCTGAAAATCACTCTCGCCAGTCCTTTTCGGGGCGAGGCTTGTTATCGAGAATTTCTTCGATTTTTGCCATCACCTCCTCGGTCAGCTTTGGGACGACTTCCAGTGCTTTCATGTTCTCACGCACCTGTTCTGGCTTTGAGGCACCAGTGATCACGGTGCTGACATTGGGGTTTTTTAGGCACCAGGCTATAGCAAGTTGGGCTAGTGTGCAGCCAAGTTCTTGAGCAATCACAGCCAAACGTTTGACTGCTGCGACCTTTTTCTCGAAGACTTCTCCTTGAAAGCGTTGGCGCAGCCATTCATAGCCAGGTAATGACAAACGACTCCCCGCACGGATGCCTTCATTGTACTTTCCGGTCAGTAAACCACTAGCAAGCGGACTCCAAGTGGTCGTCCCTAAACCGATGGTACGGTATAGATGGGTATATTCCGCCTCGACCCGTTGACGAGCGAACATGTTATATTCCGGTTGCTCCATGACGGGAGGAATAAGATGCTCACGGCGGGCAATACCGTAAGCTTCCATAATCTGGGCCGCGCTCCACTCGCTGGTTCCCCAGTAAAAGGCTTTCCCTTGCTGAATCAGCAAATTCATTGCCCAGACCGTCTCTTCAATAGGCGTGTACAAGTCCGGTCGATGACAGAAAACCAAATCCACATAATCCATCTGTAGCCGTTTCAGTGAGGCGTTCATTCCCTCCATGATGTGCTTCATAGATAAACCACAATCATTGACGCCCTCACCTCCCCAGAAGATTTTGGTTGAAACGACCAAATCAGATCGTTTCCAGCCAGCTTTTCTTATGATGTTTCCCATCATGATTTCGGCTTTACCTTTAGAGTACACTTCGGCATTATCGAAGAAGTTTACCCCCGCTTCATAGGCTTCCTTCATGCAGGCGTAGGCAACGTCTTCATCAACTTGGTCGCCAAAGGTAACCCAAGCACCGAAGGAAAGCGCTGAAAGCTTAAGACCTGTTTTGCCAAGAAAGCGAAATTCCATGTAATCCTCCTTATGTTGTGATGGATTTCAAACGGATTTTATCAAACCCTTCTGTGAGGTATTGATAAGAAGCGGCTGCTAGGATTGCAAAGTCCTGTACGGCATAATTGACATCGTTTCTCAATGGAAAAGGCAAATTGCCGTCAAGGGGAGCAATAACACCACCAGCTTGGGGAACAAGCAACCATGCGCCAGCAATGTCCCAAATTTTTGCCTGAGCATCAAAGGCGATCCGCGCTGCACCGCGGGCGACACTTGCCATAGAATAGCCAGCGCTGCCTAAGATCCGCGTCTTATAGCGCAAATTGATCTCATACTTGCGATGGGCACGGGAACAACAAGAGAAGAAAGAAATCCTCTGATTATTCATTGGGTCTTCGACGCGAATCACCTGTCCGTTGAGTGTGGATAATTCAGCGTTTTGGGCTTGATAAAGCTCATCCACCAGTGGAAAGTATTGTACTGTAAACGTTGGATAGCCCTGCTCAACTCGGGTAATAAGAACGCCCCAGTAGTGTAGGCCTAGGGCAAAATTGGTTGTCCCATCTAAAGGATCAATAATCCAGCCCTGAAATGACATTGAATCTAGCGAAGGAGAGACCTCTTCGCTCAAGATAAAATCGTGGCTGAAATTTTTTAAAATTTCGGTGTGGATCAGCTCATCCGCAGCAAGGTCGGCTTGGGTTACTAGAGTATGATCGATTTTGCGCTGGATCGAGTACTGCCGTTCTCGGAAGTAATCCATCAGCAGTTTCCCAGCCTTTCTCGCTAGGTGAGTAGCAAATTCGATTTCTGTGCGGTTTTTTGTAACTTTCATTACTGAGAATTGTCTCTTATCCTGGATAGATCATTTCGATATAATCTTTGGTTACTTTGTTTTCTGGCGATCCACCCAATATGCGTATCAAACTTGCAGCAATTTCGGCTTTATATTCTGCGTCACGTTTGCTCCAAGTGCGGCTTTTGACCTCAAGGAAATAGCCCAAATTGGGATTTTCTAGGTGATCAAGATTGATATAAACTTCAGTACCTTGGAAGAGCCCCCGCCAGCGCAAGCGATCTTTCACGATAGAGACTTCTTGGATAGGCTTAAAGTATTCGCGATAAAAGCGGAGACTATGAGTAGCCGGGGCTATATACCGACTGCGTGAGAGCAGCACATCACCCTCAAACCTGGCTTCGCGGGGATGACCTAACAGGGTTAAACGATAGCGAACGTTGGTTATATTTCCTTTTTCATCTAGCATTTCATCTTCACGATACCGCAAATACCCTTGATGGGGATCGGAGAAAAAGAAATAGGTATCGTATTCATGGTAATGGCGAAAATAGAGGATCTCTAGCTCGTTTTGTGAAATTGCATCGAGGACGGGTTGGGGATCGGAAATCTGTACCTTGACCTGCACTTCAAAACTTTCGGCTTCGGTAGCGCCACCAATGGCAATTAACTTTGAGAGAATCGATTGTTCCCGCTTGATCAAAAAGAGGTCGATTTTTCGAGCATATTCTTGAGCATGAGTTCGTAATTCATCCTCGTCTAAGCCAATCAGTTGACGATCGCGCATTAACCATTTGCCGTTGACCATAACATCGGTTACGTCGTTCTTGTGAGCGGCATAGACCAGTTGAGCGTAGATGCTCTGACCGTCGCGACGGAAATGTGGTACGTTATGTAGGGGGTTGATGTCCACGAGGATTAGGTCGGCGCGCTTGCCGACTTCGAGGGAACCGGTCAGATGATCGATGTGAAGTGCTTTTGCCCCAAGCCGGGTTGCCATACTAACAGCCTGATGAGCTGGCAATGCGGTTGGATCGTTGCTTACCCCTTTTGCCAGCAGGGCTGCAAGGCGCATTTCCTCAAACATATCTAGATCGTTGTTGGAGGCTGGACCGTCTGTGCCAATACCGACACTTAACCCCAAAGAGAGCATCTTCTGCACAGGGGCAAAACCAGAAGCTAGCTTTAGATTTGACGATGGGTTATGAGCAACGCCGGCATGGTGGTGAAGAAGGGTATGGATTTCACCGTCGTCTACATGAACGCAGTGCGCAGCAAGCACTTTTGCTTCGAATAGGTTTTGTTTCTTGACGTATGGGATGACCGGCATCCCATGTTGGGCGCGCGACTCTTCGACTTCGTTTGCTGTCTCTGCCAAGTGGGTGTGAAGAGGAACGTTGTACTCTTGGGCTAATTCAGATGTTGCCCGTAAGATTTCTGCTGTGCACGTGTAGGGGGCGTGTGGGGCAACTGACGGGACAATGAGTGGATGCCCAACCCAACGACGGATGTAATCCCGTGCAATTGCCAAAGATTCTTCATAATAGGGGGCGTCAGGTGCCGGAAACTTCAGCACAGTTTGGGAACATACAGCTCGCATGCCCACTTCGGCGGTCGTCTGGGCGATGTGCTCCTCGAAATAGTACATATCGGCAAAACAAGTCACGCCACAGCGGATCATCTCGGCAAGGGCTAACTTTGTGCCAAGTACCACAAAATCCGGCGAGACAAACTCTCTCTCCACTGGCATCATATACCCCAACAGCCAGACATCCAGGCGCAGGTCATCTGCCAAACCGCGTAACAATGTCATCGGAACATGGGTGTGAGCGTTGATCAATCCGGGCATGAGCACTTTGGATTCGCAGTCGAGGATATTTGGGGATTCATAACGAGCTAGGAGCTCTGTTTCTTCTCCCACAGCCTGAATTTGATCGCCCTTGATTGCCACAGCGCCCGGTTCATACTGAGTCATGTTTTCATCCATAGTGAGAACGATTGCATTGGTCAACAATAAGTCAACAGTTGTTTTTGAATTGTCCACGGTTCTTCCTTTCTAAAGGTTACGAAGGATGTCTAGAGCATGATGAACAGCCCAACGCGGCGCATTTTGGGGCGGTCCTCCATAGGGTTTGGGAAAGGTTTGCCGAGTTTCAGGGGTAATTAGATGAATATAAACTTCCTGCGTTTGTGAGGCGGGCAGGATGAGAATACCTAAACCACATTGTGCATTTGCAGATTGTCGAAACGATTCGGTCAAGGCGATGAATGATTCTGGTGAATAGGATTGCACCAGATATTGGCCGGCGATCAGAGGTGCTCCGTAAGGAGATAAGCGTTGAATCAACATCCCGTTGGTGCCGCATTCACAGGTCGCTAAGCCCCATTGTTTATTTACAAGGGGTTGAAGAGCAATCTTCTCAATGCTCTCATCATCTGCGCCATAGATCCAATTTCCCAAGCGATTGCGAATTTCTTGCTCCATTTGCTTGATCTTTTGATCAGCTTCGGTTTCGCTATTCGCCTTGACTGCAATGCGAATATCCACTTGTCCGGAATGAGCCGCCAAACCGACGGTTGGGTTGGAGCTGGTCTCTAAATCGGCTATTTTGCTATCGATGAGTGACTCGCCAACACCGATTGTGTGGAGTATGCGAGTTTTGATAATCGAAGTTAATTGTAGGCGTTCTCTCAGATAGGGCAAGACACTATTTTCTACCAAGTATTCCATCTCTCGCGGAACGCCGGGCAAACAGATCATGATGTTATCCTCTCTTTCGACAATGAAGGCTGGAGCAGTTCCGACTGGATTTTCCAAGGGAATCGCCCCTTTAGGAAGATATGCTTGGCGACGGTTGTTTTCCGTCGGAGTTCTGCCATAGCGGCTAAAACGTTCTTGAATCTGTTCCCATAGAAAAGGATAATATTCAAGTTCAACACCGAAAGCCAAAGCGACAGCCTCGCGGGTTGGATCGTCAACGGTTGGACCTAGACCACCGGTTGATAGGATCACTTGACAACGGGAGAAAGCTTCCCGAATGAAAGCAGCAATACGCTGAGGATTATCCCCCACAGTTGTTTTGCGGTAAACATCTAGTCCAATGCTGCGCAATTGCTGCGCCAGGTACGATGCATTGGTATCGGTGATTTCTCCCAGTAAGATTTCCGTTCCAATAGTAAGGATTTCTGCGGATGCCATACTACTCCAGATATTATTTTGATTGTAACAGCCTTTTGAAGCACTTGGTAACTAATTCTATACCCTGCAAAGTATTTTAAGACGGATATGGTAGAATCTTCGAGGTATGCAAACCCAAAATGAGCAACTTCAACCTACTCCACCCAGCTTGGTAGCTTCCTTACGCAAGGGATTTGACGCTATTGCAAATCATCCCTTCGTGATATTGTTTCCAATCGGCTTAGATGTTTTTTTGTGGCTAGGACCGCATTTGAAAATTACCCGATTGGTTGAAAAAATGTTGGCAACGTGGAACGAGTTTTACTCCAGTGGCGCATTTCCCAACGAAGAGGCAATAAGGGTTGGCCAGCAGGTGTGGACTGCAATTGGGGAGCGATTGAACCTATTTATTTTTCTTCGCTCCTACCCCGTCGGTGTTTTCAGTTTGATGGCTGGGATACAACCCATCAGGTCCCCATTGGGAGAACCCTATATCCTTCAGGCTAGTTCTCTGAGTACAGTACTCTTCGCATGGCTAGCTTGTTCACTGCTTGGGATCTTCGCAGGGAGTTACTATTTTTCACTAGTGGCGCAGGCTGCAGTGAATGGGGTGATTAATTGGATGGACTCCCTGAGAATGTGGGTGCAGAACAGTCTGCAGATTTCACTCTTGACCATTTTTTCGCTATCGATGGTTGCAATGGTTGGTTTGCCCTGCAGTTGCCTAATCTCCTTCTTGACCTTTGGCAACTTGGCTGCAGCTCAAATGGGCATCTTGATCATGTTGGGCATTTTGGTTTGGATGTTTTCCCCTTTGGTTTTCACGCCGCATGGTATCTTTGTCAGACAGGAGAACATGTGGCAGGCAATTACACAGAGTATTAAGCTGACGCGCTTTACATTTCCAAATACGTTGTTCTTTCTTGTGGTTGTCTTTGCCATTGGGGAAGGAATGGATATGATCTGGCGTTTTCCAAAGGAGACCTCCTGGCTGACTCTGGTTGGTATTGCCGGGCATGGGTTTGTTACCACCGCCCTGTTAGCAACGACCTTTGTCTATTATCGTGACGCTGTGCGATGGGTGAATGAAGTTAGTCGCAGAATTGAAACGGCGTCTGTATCGTGAAGGATGGATACGCATAGGACTGTCCCGTAGAACGACTTAGAGGAGATGTTCTAAGTTGTAAGGAGGATGTGTGGTAAAGAACAAGACTGCTTCTTATGAGGCAAAAGATATCCAAGTATTAGAGGGTTTAGAGGCTGTCCGCCGACGTCCTGGAATGTATGTGGGTGGGACAGATATAAAGGCTTTACATCATCTTGTTTATGAGGTAGTAGATAATTCAATCGATGAGGCTTTAGCGGGTGCGTGTGATCGGATTGAGATTGTTATTCGCCCTGACCGCAGTGTTAGTGTGACGGATAATGGGCGCGGCATCCCTGTTGACATTCATCCGCAAATGAAGAAGCCTGCTTTAGAAGTGGTGATGACCACGTTGCATGCTGGCGGGAAGTTTGGTGGTGGGGGATATAAAGTTTCGGGCGGTTTGCATGGCGTTGGTGTGTCTGCGGTTAATGCTTTATCAAAATGGTGTGAAGTTGAAGTCAAACGGGATGGAAAAATCTATTTTCAACGTTACGAGCGTGGTTACCCCACAACACCTGTCCAAGTCATCGGCAAAGTTGAACCAGGGCAAACTGGCACAAAGACCACGTTTCGCTATGACGATGAAATCTTCAAAGGCGATTTGGACTACCGCTTTGATACGCTTGTGCAGCGTTTTCGCGAGATGGCATTTGTTACACAGGGAGTCACGATTTATTTCCTTGATGAACGCAGCGGTCAGGAGATGACTTTTTATTTTGAGGGAGGTATTACATCCTTTGTTCGTTATTTGAATCGCAATCGAGAGGTGCTGCATCCCGTTGTCCATGTCATAAAAGAAATCGAGGGGATCACGATTGACGCAGCAATTCAGTACACAGACGCCTACGCTGAATCGGTATATTCCTTTGCGAATACCATTAATACCATTGATGGGGGAACACATCTTACGGGCTTGCGTTCTGCGATCACGCGTACCATCAATGACTATGCGCGGCGTAATAATTTACTCAAAGAAAGCGACCCCAATTTCACTGGGGATGATACACGCGAAGGGCTAACTGCAATTATCAGCGTCAAGCACCCTGATCCACAGTTTGAAAGCCAGACTAAAGTCAAGCTAATGAACGCCGAGGTACAAACGCTAGTGCAGCAAGTCGTTGGGGAAGCGTTTGGCTCCTTTTTAGAGGAAAACCCTGCGGCGGCGAAGGCGATTGTTCAGAAATGTTTGACCTCCGCTCGTGCGCGAGATGCTGCTCGCAAGGCGCGTGATTTGGTCATTCGCAAATCAGCCTTGGAGAGCCTCACTTTGCCAGGCAAACTTGTAGATTGCTCCGAAGGAGACCCTCAAAAAACCGAATTGTTTATCGTAGAGGGTGACTCGGCAGGAGGAAGTGCGAAACAAGCTCGAGACCGCCACTTTCAAGCTGTCTTACCTTTGCGGGGTAAAATTCTTAACACCGAGCGCGCTCGCTTGGATAAAATTCTAGCTAGTAACGAAGTCAAAGCCCTGATCTCAGCTCTGGGAATGGGGATCGGGGATAATTTTGATCTATCGGGTTTGCGCTACGGGCGAGTGATTATCATGACTGACGCAGATGTTGATGGTTCGCACATTAGAACCCTTTTGTTGACGTTCTTCTTTCGCTATATGCAACCTCTGATTGAAGAAGGTCACTTATATATCGCACAACCTCCTCTCTATCGCATTGTGCATAAAAACCAGACCTTCTATGCTTACTCCGAGACACAGAAAAATAAAATTCTTGAGGGGTTGGGTAACGGAGCAGATAAGGCGGTCATTTCACGCTTCAAGGGGTTAGGAGAGATGAATCCGACTCAACTATGGGAAACGACAATGGACCCCGCTAAACGAACTCTACTCTTGGTAACCATTGAGGATGCCGCAGAAGCCGATCGCACATTTGATATGTTGATGGGGTCTGCTGTTCCGCCACGGCGACGGTTTATCCAAACCCATGCTCGCGAAGTGAGAAACCTAGATATTTAGGACGAAAATCAGACGCTAAAACGCGAACCTGTTCCTTGATGCTTTCTGGGTTGAATCTTCTGTTAGAGCTTTGCATAGACCGAAAGAAATGGCATTTCTTACCTGAACAGATGTTTTGGATGTAGAACTGTTTCACAACTTGAGGTAGGTTAGCAAATTGTCAATAGGATTGTGAATAATTTATCTGATTTTTATATCTAAGGATTTGACAGAAGGTATAAAATATAGAATAGAGTCTCTAAAATCCTTATCTCATCATGGTACTTGAACGCGGTGCTTTAATCAATCAGCGTTATCGCATCATTGAAATCCTCGGACAGGGAGGAATGGGTGCGGTATATCGCGCCATTGATGAGAATTTAGGGGTTGAAGTAGCACTCAAAGAGAATTTATTCACAACGGAAGAATATGCCCGACAATTTCATCGCGAAGCAGTGATCTTAGCGAATCTTCGCCACCCGAACCTAACTCGTGTAACAGACCACTTTGTCATCGAAGGACAAGGACAATATTTGGTAATGGATTACGTTGAGGGGGAAGACTTACGTGAGCGGNTGGAGCGCTTAGGAGTAATTTCAGAAGAAGAAGCAGTACAAATTGGAGCGGCGATTTGTGATGCGCTAACCTACCTAGACTCGCGAACCGAACCCATTGTCCATCGGGATATTAAACCAGGCAATGTAAAAATATCTCCCAATGGTCACATTTATCTTGTTGATTTTGGGTTAGCCAAAATCGTCGAAGGAAATCAGATGACCACTACAGGGGCAAGAGCGATGACCCCAGGCTATTCTCCCCCGGAGTAGTATGGTACAGCCCGCACTGATCATCGCTCAGATATCTATTCGCTAGGGGCTACACTCTATGCTGCGGTAACTGGTCATTTGCCTGAAGATGGTTTGGCGAGGTTAATGGGGCAAGCTGAATTAACAAAAGTACGAGTGAGAAACCCTAAGGTTTCAGAAGCCTTTGCTGCGGTGATTGAGAAAGCGTTGGAAGTCAAACCAGAGGACCGCTATGCAAATGCCCAACAATTCAAGGAAGCCTTGCTCGAATCACAACGCATTCGTGAGGGTGTTGCTCATCTGAGAGTGCCCGAACAGCCTTCCACAACACGCCCAAAATTCCTCTTAAAGGCAGAGAATGAAGAAAATCCATCACAATCTCTAACATTTCCAGCAGTTTTGACTAAGAGATGGTTTTACCTGCCTTTTTGGGTTTGGGGTGTTGGGGCACTTTTGCTGATCGGGTTTGCAACATGGTTCCTTTCAGGAGAAACACTCTCGCCAGCACGAGCTTCGCTTCCGGCAGGGACGACACAACCATTTTCGTTCGTTGCTACGCAGACCCAAACCCTCTCAATTACAAGAAATCAACCAACCGCTACCGTGTCGTTTGCAAATACCCCGACAGTAACGCTTTTTCCTACACTTACCCCTTTTGTGGGCGAGGTACCCAACGAGACACCCATTCCCCAACCTTCGCCAACGCCTTTTGGTGGAAGTCAAGGTCAAATAGCCTTTGCCTCGAATCGCTCGGGGAAAAATCAAGTTTGGTTGATGAATCTTGATGGCAGCGGCTTGACACAACTCACGGACATTCCCGAAGGGGCTTGTCAACCAAATTTCTCTCCTGATGGAATGAGACTGGTTTTTATCTCCCCTTGCTCCGAAGACAAGGAAAGTTATCCTGGCGCTGGCTTGTTTTTCATTAACGTAGATGGCACTAATTTGACTCCCTTACCGAGTGTACCAGGGGGCGATTATGACCCCGCATGGTCGCCTGATGGAAATTGGATAGCCTTCACTTCGTTACGGATAACGAACTGGCCGCGCATCTACCTCATGAATGTCCAAACATTGGAAGTCAAAAGACTCTCCGAAGATTTCAGCCGGGATTTTCAACCGTCGTGGTCGGCGGATGGAAAAAAGATTGTCTTTGTCTCGAGACGTCAAGGACCTACAGATTTGTGGGTGATGAATTCTGATGGTTCAGAACAACAAAGATTGACATTGAGTGGGACAAAAATCAACACCTCGCCAAAGTGGTCGCCAGATGGTAAATTGATCGTTTTTACCCAAGCACTAAGACCCGGACAGATAACCAGGCTAGCTGTCTTCTCTAGTTCTGAAGGTAAGGCAGTAGAATATGGCTTTGAGCTCGGTTTTATTCCCGTGCGTGATCCAGTGTTTTCACCAGATGGATTATGGCTTCTCTTTACAAGTTGGCCAACTGGCAGGAATCACGATATCTACATGATTGCAGCAAATGGAGCAGGCAAGACGCAAATAACCGATTTTCCTTCTAAAGAGTTTGATCCAACATGGCGACCCATGGTACCGTAGACGGTTGAGTCAGCAATAGCTGAAATAGCTAAATTAAACGAAATTTAAGAGCAAGAAAGGCAACAGGGGAGATGGTCACAATCATTGGATGGAGTGTAGCAATCCTCGGACAGTTGGGGGTTTTCTATTTATTGTTTCGATTCCTAATAACAACTCGCCGAAAGGGGGTATGGTATGGAGTTATGTTTTTGCCTTTGTTGTTAACTTTATGGTTTGGATATGAGCTGTTTTTGGGGGATAACTTGAAACTAATCCCCTCTATTCTCGCTGCACTCGTGTCTGCCCTAAGCGCTGGATTGCTCTGGGTCCTATTGCCAGAAACCAAAGAAGCCTTTACCCGATACGATCAGATTCGATCCGAAAAAGAAGAAGTTCAATCCATTCTCGATCAGTTGCCAGTTTTTGTTGTCTTAAAGAGTTTGGGTGGTACCTATCAAAAGGTCAATTCGGCTTTTGCTCAGATGTTAGGGAAAGCAATAGAGATCTTGGTTGGAAGGTCGGATGCGGACTTCTTTCCACCAAAAATTGCCCAGCTTTTTGCGGAAGAACAACAAAGAACGATTGAAAGCAAGCGAGTGGTAACCCGCAGAGTAGAGTTGCTGACAACCAGAGGGAAGCGTTGGTATGAGATAACCTTCTCAACCATTGTTGATAAATTGGGTATGACCCGCAGTGTTTTGGTTTGCGGTCAGGACATCACCGAAGTTGTTGACCGAACCCAAAGCTTAGAAACTAACCTTAATTTGAGTCAAGTTCTAAATCATATGACTCGGAAACTGCTCACATGTGAAAGCGAAACAGAACTTTGGGATTTTCTGCTTGAATTTATGGAAAAAATCGCATCGACTCCTTACGTGACTCTGGCTCTGATCGCAAAAGATAGGGACTCTTTGATTATCGAAAAGTCTCACATGGCGGACGTTATACAAGTCGGAACTTCTATTCACTCGCCAAGTGGTCTCTTTGGGAGAGTCGTTCAAAGTAGTCAGATGCAATGGAGTGAAAGGGACGCTGAGTGGGGGAATTTATTAAGCGGGGAAGAAGGCAAAGAATTAGGTTGGGCGGTTGGCATTCCTATATGCTTAGAGAGCAAAGTGGTCGGGGTTGTTGGTCTATTTTATAAACAATCGGAAACTGAACTGATTGAACAACGAAAAGATGTCTTGGTGGAAGGTGCGAAGATAGCAGGGCTTGTACTAAAAGATATGCGTTACCATCGCGAGTTGGCACAACGTATTGCATGCACACAGCGGGATTTGGAACAATCTGTTTTACGCCAGCGGATTGAGCATTTTTTGACTGCCTTGGCTACTCGATTAGTGAGCGCTGCACCACAACAAATTGATAGCTTACTTGAAAAGGCCATCGGAAGTTTTGCGGAATATGTGGGTGCTGAAAAAAGTTATGTGTACTTTTTCAAAAAGGGGGATGGAGGTCTACAAGCGTATTACCGGTGGGCAACATCGGGTAAACTGTTGCCGCCAACAGAGATTTTGGAACCCTTTGATAGTTTAGTCTCTTGGATCTTGGAGAAAGTAAACCGTCAGGAAATTGTAGTCTTATCGCGTTCGAGTGAGATACCTGAGGGAGTTCAAGTTTATTTTGATGCTCAAGAGATCGATTTTCTGGTTGCTATCCCCATGGTTCTGAGACGAACAGTGGTTGGATATTTTGGACTAGAAGGTAGACAGGATACTGAGGGGGTGATCTTCGATCAAACCGCAAGTGTAAAAGCGATGGCTGACTTGATCGTCAATGCGATCGATCGAAAATGGGCAGCCGAGGAATTGGAAGAACGAATGCGATTAGTGGGTGAAAAAATTACCCAACTCGAGATACATAATCAGCGCAGTAAGTTGCTGACGGAAATGGGTGATTTGTTGCAATCCTGCCGTACGGCAGATGAAGCGTTCCCAATCGTGGCGCGTTATTCCCAGATGTTAATGCCAAATAGTACTGGATCACTGTACTTATTAAGGATATTGCAAGATGTAGCTGAAAAAGTTGCTGAGTGGGGAAATGAATCCAGTGGAGAAAATGAATTAGTCCTAAGCGAATGTTGGGGAATCCGGCGCGGGAGAGTGCATGTTGCCCGAAACGTGGAAGGTCCGTTGTGTGATCATTTGGGCATACCTATTCCTGAGACAGGTATGTCTGTGTACCTCTAATTGCACAAGGTGAGACGATCGGCTTATTACACATTCGAGAGCAAGGTGAAAAAGATTTGGAAGAAACGAGCAAGATTGGTGTCTCGATCGCTGAGCATGTTGCACCAGCGTTGTCGAACTTGAACTTGCGAGATAAATTGCGCAGCCAGGCCATTCGCGACCCATTGACGGGTTTGTTCAATCGTAGATATATGGAAGAGACTTTGGACCGTGAAATTCGCCGTGCGGCGCGTCATAAGTATTCGGTTGGCGTAATCATGATCGATATTGACCAAATGAAACCGATCAATGATCGGTATGGGCATGACGCGGGCGATGTTGTTCTCCGCCAGTTCGGCGGCTTGATGAGAAAGACCTTCCGTGGCGAGGATGTGGCTTGTCGCTATGGCGGAGATGAGTTTATGATTATCATGCCTGAAGCCTCTCTGTCAGACGTTTGGCAAAAAGCGGAAAATTTGCGGGAGATGATCAAGAGGACCCAATTTGAATATGATGGCAAGTTGATCGGCCCTGTAACTGTTTCGATTGGCGTTGCGGCATATCCAGAACTCGGTTCGACAGTGGAGCGGTTAATCCAAGTGAGCGATGCAGCCGCCTATTTAGCGAAGCGGGAAGGTGGCGATCGAGTGATGATTGCCCGTATTTCGGATGAGAACAACAGCAAATAATATCATGGATAGAGTGTGGTTTGACAAAGCGGCGATGAAGCTCCTGTACCGGGTGTGACCAAGAGCCTCCAAGTAGTCGTGTTGGGGGGAATATCAAAAGCTAGATAGGTGCTCCAAATTGAAGCGGGTTTTATTTGATCTTGGTAAAAAGAAGCACCACGCACAAGATATAAATAATTAGTAGCTGCCATGTGAGGTTTGATTTGGATTTCGCCGTTTCCCTGCGGCAGGATCAAGGTATAGTCTTCGCTGAAAATCTGAACAGGAGTTTGAGTAAGGTTAATCACCTCTAGATGAAGGATTAAGAAGATCCCTTTTGCATGGTGCTCAAATAAATCTTTGGTTTCCTCAGGCAAGCCTAGCAAACGCATGGCCAAGATGTTTTCACATCTTGAAGTCACGCCTGTTTGTGTTGGACTAGGATTGGGAGTGGATGAAACATGAGTGAATTTGGTTGCGGTTGGGGACTGGGTCGGGGTGGGGGAGGGTGCAGTCGGGATGATAATATCACTCGATGGTCTAACTGTTGGGGTTGAGGGGTAGAGAAAATCGGCGGCTGCCCGACAGGCAAAATTAACCAGAACTAACGGAAACAGTATTACATAGGGGGCTGTCAGTAGCTTGTGAGGATGTAAGGGCTTCATTTGTTCAGGTCTTCCCTTATTAATTTGGGATCCTAAGGAAGCTATGGCAAAACGTTCCTTAGTAAATTGTAACTTCGATTCAGGATTGGATTATGTGAAATTTTGATAAGCGAAATGAGGAGAAATCCTTAGAGTTTGCCAGATCATAAAGACACCTCCTTAATATTGATTTATAT
>JAOAHK010000110.1 GCA_026415275.1 Anaerolineales bacterium | reverse complement strand
TTTGTAACTTCCTCCGCGAAAAAACTAAATGTGCCGGTCATTTCTTTCCTCCCTGACGCGGACGAAATTGAACAAACCCCATTACCCCGAGCAGCCCAAGCGACGCTGTACCTGTTGCTGTCGCTGCTTGCAGCCTTCGTCGTATGGGCGACCTTCTCTGAGGTTGATCAAGTGGTCGTTGCCCGCGGTCGTCTCGTTACCCCCTTACCAAACCTCGTGGTACAGCCGTTGGAAACGTCGATCATTCAGAGCATCGAAGTCCGCATCGGCCAGGTAGTCAAAAAAGGAGAACGACTGGCAACGCTTGACCCCACTTTTGCTGGGGCAGACGAGGCCCAGTTGCGCACCCGCTTGCGCAGCTTAAACGCCCAAATCGCCCGATTAGAGGCAGAATTGGCCGATGACCAGAACTTTGGCCAAAGAACAACAGATCAGGGCGTAATCACCGATCTAGACCAGCTGCTCCAGGCACAACTGCTAGCTCAGCGGCGCGCCAGTTACCGGGCACGTCTGACGCAAATGCGGGAAAATATTGCTCGATTGCAGGTAACAGTCCAAACCCATCGCCAGGATCAACAGTCGCTGATTGCACGGCTTAAACCCCTCCAAGAAATTGAGGCGATGCAGGAAAGCATGTTGGCTAAACAGATGGGAGCACGGGCTATGCTGTTGGACGCACGGCAAAAGCGCATGGAAGTAGAACGTGATTTGCAACTGGCGATTCATCGGGAACAGGAGGCCAAACGAGAATTGGCTGCGGCTGAAGCAGAGAAAGAAGCTTTTGAGAGGAGTTGGCGGCAAAAGATTATGGAAGAATTGCTAGACACTGTGCGGCAACGCAATGAGATCAATGAACAATTGCAGAAAGCCGAAAAACGGCATCAATTGGTAACCTTACTTGCCCCAGCAGATGCCGTCGTTTTAGAAATGGCTAAACTCTCGCCTGGATCAGTAATCACCGCGGCAGAGAGATTTTTCACCTTAGTGCCACTCGCAGCGGAATTGGAAGCAGAAGTGCAAATTGATTCTCAAGATGTTGGATATGTCAAAATCGGGGATGCGGTGCATTTGAAGCTGGATGCCTATCCCTTCCAACGTCACGGAACGTTATCTGGAAAAGTGCGCACTATTAGCGAGGATGCATTTCGTCGGGACAATGTCTCGGGGACAGGACTGGATGTGTACTATCTAAGTCGTATTGATCTGGAAGGTGCCCATCTGAAAAATATGAAGGGTCAAGAACGGTTATTACCCGGAATGACTGCGAGTGCAGAAATCGTAGTAGGCAAGCGCTCAGTTATTTCTTACTTATTATGGCCGCTGACGAAAGCACTTGATGAAGCAATTCGGGAACCTTGATACAATCAGAGTTATCGATTGCCAATAGGAGAAATTGAAATGAGAAGGGTATTAGTTACAGGAGGCGCAGGCTTCTTAGGAAGCCACCTATGTGATCGTTTAATTGCACAGGGGTATGATGTACTTTGTGTGGATAATTTTTTTACTGGAAGTAAGTTAAACATTCAGCATTTATTACGCCACCCTAATTTCGAACTGCTGCGCCATGATGTGACCTTTCCACTCTACGTTGAAGTAGACCAGATTTTCAATCTCGCGTGCCCAGCCAGCCCAATTCATTATCAGCATGATCCAGTACAAACAACCAAAACTAGTGTACACGGCGCTATTAATATGTTAGGACTCGCCAAAAGGGTAAAAGCACGCATTCTCCAGGCGTCTACCAGCGAAGTATATGGCGACCCTGAGGTACATCCCCAAACAGAAAATTACTGGGGACGGGTTAATCCTATTGGCATTAGGGCTTGCTATGACGAAGGCAAACGGTGCGCAGAAACTTTATTTTTCGATTATTGGCGACAGCATCGCCTAGAAATTAAAGTAGTACGCATTTTCAACACTTACGGACCACGCATGCATCTGAATGATGGAAGGGTGGTAAGCAATTTTATTGTTCAGGCGCTCAAAGGTGAGCCGATTACCTTATACGGCGACGGCACGCAAACACGCAGTTTCTGCTACGTAGATGATCTGATTGAGGGAATTATGCGAATGATGGACTCCCCGAAGGAATTTACCGGCCCAGTTAACCTGGGCAATACTGAAGAACTTTCTATGATGGAATTGGCTGAAAAGGTTCTTTCCGTCACGGGATCCAAGTCTCAAATTATTTTCCAACCTTCACCTCAAGACGACCCGCAACGCAGGAAGCCGGACATTGCACTGGCTAAACAACACCTGGGATGGCTCCCTCAAATTCCGCTTGAGGATGGACTGAAGGAAACCGTGAGTTATTTCCGTCATATTTTAAAGGGAAGTGGTTTTCGAAGATAAGGATACCAAAATTCTGGCTCGTACTTCCACCAAGCATGCCCTCCCATCGGTAAGGAATTTCCATTAACTGCGTAATAGTAGGAAGGATTCAGTTCAAGAGAAAAGCGTGATGCAGTGATTTCGTTAGGAATGATGAAATCGTTAGACAACTCTCCCATCACTGAAAAGAAAAGATCTTCACTAGATCCAGTTTGGTGAAACACCCAAACAGCTTCCGGAAACTCTTCTAATAACGCGATGCACTTTTTTACCCTGCGTAGGCTAAGCCCCCCATTTCCCACAGTTGCCCTAACTCTTTTCCCTTTTTGACCATCGAATCGGCCTAAATTAACAAAAAGCTCATAACCTTCGGGCCAAGGAGCCCCTATGTAATCAAAGGGTTGTTCACACCAAAAATCAAGATCATCACGCAAAACAATGGCGTCTGTTTGGAGAACTAGTACGAAGTCAAAGCCAATCCAATTCTCATAGAATTGCTTACTAAGCAGCAAACGATTGTATCCGGAAATGGAGGAAAACCACGAAGAATCAAATGGGAAAAACTGAATATTATAACTCTTTATAAAATCTCTATCAATATTTTTAGGACCAATAAAGAATATCTCTTTTCCTTTTAAAACCTCCAAAGAATAATTTAGAGAATAACGTTCGAGCTCGGTCAGTGAATTTCTATAAACCGGTATAACAATGACAGATTTTTTTTTCATATTCAAAATGATTTGATCCGATCAATCACTACGTCCACTGAGCAATCTTCTAATTGGGGTCCAATAGGTAAGCTCAAAATTTCCTTAGAAAGGCGCGACGATATTGAGAAATCTTCTTCGGAGGAAAAGAGATCCGAATACGCCTTTTGTTTGTGTGGGGGAATAGGATAATGTATCATTGTTTCAATACCAAAACTGGATAGATGCTCTCTGAAAACATCGCGCTGAGGATGTCGTATCACAAAAAGGTGCCATACAGGATTTGACCACTCCGGTACCCAGGGTAAAACCACTTCTTTAACCCCATCGAGACCTTTGACATATCGCTCAGCTATTTTTCTACGGCGATCATTCCAATCATCTAGGTAGAGAAGCTTTACCCTAAGAACTGCTGCTTGTAGCTCATCCAAGCGTGAATTAAAACCCTTAACATCATGGCGATATTTAATCTGTGATCCATAATTACGCAGTAGCCGTACTCGATCGGCTACCTCCTTGTCATTTGTCACCACCGCTCCTCCATCACCTAACCCACCTAAATTCTTAGTCGGATAGAAGCTAAATCCTGCCGCATCACCCAATCCCCCAACCAACTGGCCTCGGTAACGGGCTCCATGGGCTTGCGCTGCGTCTTCAATCACCTTCAACCCATAGCGAGCAGCAATCGCATTTATTGGATCCATATCCGCAGGCTGCCCATATAAATGAACCGGCACTATAGCACGAGTGCGGTGAGTAATTGCTGCCTCAATACGTCCTGGATCAATATTGTAAGTACGTTCGTCTGGCTCCACCGGAACAGGAACAGCACCTGAATAGCTAACTGCCAACCAAGTAGCGATATAAGTGTTAGCGGGGACAATTACCTCATCGCCAACCCCAATGCCATAAGAAAGCAAAACAAGATGCAACGCTTCTAAACCGTTTCCTACCCCCACGCAGTAGGATACCCCACAGTAACTTGCAAACTCATGTTCAAAAGCTTCGACTTCCGGTCCAAGAATATATCTACCTGAACGCAGAACTCTGCGAATCGCTTCGTCAATTTTGTTGCTTAATTCAAGGTAAGTTCTTTGAACATCAAGGAAAGGAACATTTATCATATTTAAAAATAATGATAATCCACCTTATCTAATAAGACCTAATGCCTTTTGATATTCTCGATAGTCTCGGTAATAATCATCTTCTTCATAGTAATTAGATGCCAGTACCATACACACTGATCCGGACGAAAAATTATCTAATTGACGCCAAATCATTGGACAAATATACAGGCCATAATAAGAACGATTAAGATGAAATCGATGCCTATGATGACCATCATCCAGGACGACATCAAAACTGCCAGACATCGCTACGATCAATTGACTTAGATTTTTATGAGCATGACCGCCGCGCTCTGCTCCACCCGGAACATCGTAAAGGTAATAAACCCGCTTAATTTCAAAAGGAATATGGCGTTCACTCTCGATAAAAGTAAGGTTACCCCTTGGATCCTGAATCCTTGGCAAGTCAATAAAATGACAATTTTGTATCCCCATCGCTACTCCTAACTAATCCAAGTGCTCGACTAATTTAGCAGGGGCAACAGTCACTCAAGTAGCTGTCCCTGTTTTTAGTCACTCCAAAGCATAAGGAAACTATAAAATTTAATTGTTTAAAAATGGCCTTATTCCTAAATAACCGGACTGAAAACCTCTATCAGACCTATTAATTTTATCGATTTGCTTTTCTACTTCCGACAATATCAACTCCCACCGGCCATCTACATGATGTTTTTCAATTGCGCAAGAAACCCTTTCAATCAATCCACTTTCTCCTCCTAAATCAAACCTATTAACTGCGTCATTTACAATTTTTTTAGGATTAAGAAGATCTTCAACTCCATAGTACAATGGATACTTGCCTAATATTTCCACCTCTGGCATATTTCTAGTGAAACTTGGCAATAAAGGTATCCCCCCAGTAATTAAAGAATTGTACACCCGAATTGGAACCCCCGACAAAACTGGACTGATCCAATGAACTTTGTAACTAGCCCACTCTCTCAAGTTATCTATATCTGACTTTGATTTATACTGATTATCTGAAAACCCTACATCAGGATAATGGACTGCAACTGAGGCAATCACCCTATTCCTTTTTGGATATGCGCTGTAATATACGTGTTTTCCTAAAGGGGAATCTGAACGACTTCCTAAGATGCAATCTATATTGTCCACTATAAAGCGTCTCGTCCATTGATGGACAGCGCAGAATACCGGCCCAATTACATTCGGATTAAAATGAGATAAAAGAAACGCGTTCTCAGATCCTGCTGCGATGTAGAAATCAGAATAAACCGCTAACATACTACTCATCGCAATCCAATGCTGGGAATCCCAATCCCATATAATGAATAGAATTCCTGGATTACTATTGTAAAAATCTATGTACTTTGGTAAGGATGAACCTATGTCATTGTTAGTAAGCAAAAAGACACTATTTTTTGGCACTCTTGGAAGTGAATTCAAAAAATCTTCAGAGAGGTAAAAATATTCTCTTTCTAAATTGATCGGCATCGATTTTCTAAGATGTTCCCCCAAAAATACACTCCTTATTCTAGTAAAATCATTACCTTGCAGCTTATCTAGGAGTCCCTGTACTTTCGTAAACGCCAACGAATCAAAAATCGGATCCTGTAAAATGCTATAGACTTCCTTATTAAGGTTGGACAACCGCTCTATCATCTGGTGAACGTCACTTATACTGCTCATACACAAGCTCACTCCTGCTTAACTCCAAGTTTCGACGAGCTCACTGATAAAGTGCTTTGCCACAGCAGAGGGAGTGTAGTTTGCTAAGACCCACTCTCGAGCATTCTTCCCAATCTTGTGCAACGCCAGTGGATCAGATCGCAAGATTTGCATTATTTTATCTGGTAGATCAGATACTTCCGCTAGATCTATTGGAATATAGTGCGTCCACGGGATAGGAAGCACGGGCAGCTCCATACCGTATTTGTGGAAATTAAGCTGAATCGGAGCGCACGCAAACAGTGCTGCTTCCCAGAAACGGAAGCTATCCCATCTAAAGATGGCAACTTTACATTCAAAATGTTCGAAATTAAATTCAGGCCTATCTTTGATGAGCTCATTCGTATACTCGTGTCGCCGAACGTCTTCATAGTATTCACCGCAGTAGGCTAAAACTGCAACTGTTCTAGCCAATTTCTCGAAATATCTTCTTCCATAGACATGCTCTCTATCGATTTCAAAATACATAGAAAGCTTTTCAAGAAGAGTCAATTCTAAGCTGGATCGAATGCTTTGATGAAATGTGGGGTTAAAATTATTAATTATTTTAATCTTTTTTTCGTTTAAATTATAACGGGTTGAATCCTCTACCAGAGAGTGAATTACGCCAAAACCTAAAGGGCGAATATCCCCTCCATGCCTAGCAAAACGGTTACAATGCGCTGAAAAAGTGATAAAGTTTTTAGAAAAAAGACCAGAACTTAAGTTGGCAGAATCCGACATATTCAAAATTGCTACATTACGATTAGAAATATGGTTATTTATGTTACGGATTTCCTCTTGGCTAATCTCCTGAGTAACATCTACAACATAAAAATCTACTTTCTGAGGGAATACTTCATACTCAAAAAATGGCTGAATTGCATCAAAGGAAGCGTAAGGACTGCCCAGTACGCTAGACCGGCTAAGATTACTAAACACTTTTAACCCAATATCCGAAAAACCCGTCAGCAAGCTAATCCCAATATGGGACAAATACCCTGAAGGCAGATGAATATAAACTGAGCTGTACATAAAAAATGATCTCCTATTTACTAATCAGACTTTCTGCATCACCGTTAGCAAGTGTGGACCATGCCATTCTTGGCTTCTGATTAAAAATGACCCCCTGAACCCATAGCTAGAAGCCCACCGATTAGTGTTATCAAAGTATAATGGGAAAGTTTGTTCAGTGATAATATTGACATGGGTAGGGTCTTGGAAAGACGCGCCGTGAGGGTAGGAAGGAGTCAGCGACACGAACAGCCCTCCCCTTTTCAATACACGATATATTTCATTCATCAATTCTACGAAAGCATTGCGCCGTTTTGGTATATAGATTACCCGAGGAATGTGTTCTAAAAAATCATACGCTGATACGTAATCAAAAAAATTATCTTCGAAAGGAATCGGTTCAACTGCCAAATCAACACACCAAATCTTATGAGACTTTAAATCCTCTCTGAAGTCTATACCAAATACCTCATCAGCTTGAAATGGATTTCGTGGTTGTGAACCGCAACCTAAATCCAAACTCTTTGTTTTTTTCCTCCCAACTTCAATCATTCCAATCTCGTACCCAGATTGCCGATACATTTCGGCGTAAGCTTCTTCCAAACTTCTACAGAATCCTTTGGTATCAAACAATGGATAAGTTTCCTTATTCGCTAACAAACGCGCTTTTATGCCTGCCAACAACGATGGGTCCTGAGCCAATTTAAGAGCTAGCCGTTCATACTCCTCTAGGG
>JAOAHK010000109.1 GCA_026415275.1 Anaerolineales bacterium | reverse complement strand
GCCCAACTTATATCGAAGAGGGGGTTGTTCACTATTGCGTGCCCAACGTCCCCAGCGTCATAGCTCGCACCGCTACCTATGCCTATGTCAACGCAGCTTTTCCCTATATTCAAGAAATGGCTGACAAAGGGGTTGAACGAGCCGTCCAAGACGACCCATCTTTGGAGATCGCCGTAATGACCCATAAAGGGCGCACTGTTCATCTAAGCAGACTCACCCCAGCCAAATAGGAAGGCATCCATGGATTGGATTCAACAGTATCAATCTCGAATCGTGACCGCCGAAGAAGCGGTAAGACAAATCAAGTCGCATCAAAGGCTTTTCTTAACAGGTAACTGTTCTGTACCTCAAAAAATTCTTGCTGCACTTGTGGCTTATGCTCCTAATCTTGAGGACGTAGAGATTTGCCATGCACTTACCGTAGGGCCTGCGGACTACGTCAAGCCCGAAATGCAAGGACACTTGCGCGTGAACACAATGTTTATTAGCAGCAACATCCGCAAAGCTGTTCATGAAGGACGGGTTGATTTCACCCCGGTGCTTTTGTCGGAATTTCCTCTTCTTTTCAAGCGCAAGATTTTGCCCGTTGATGTTGCCTTGATTCATGTCTCTCCACCAGACGAGCACGGCTTTTGCAGCTTTGGTATTGAAGTTGGCTTGACAAAGAGTGTGGCTGAGTCTGCGTCGATGATTATTGCTGAAGTCAATCAACAAATGCCTCGCACTCTCGGGGACTCGTTTATTCACGTAAGCCGCTTAAATTACATGGTGCCAACGGATTATGAGCTTCCCGAATTGCCAATGGCTGATGAAGGAAATGCTGAAATTTATCAAAAGATCGCTTCGTATGTTGCGGAGCTGATCCCCGATGGCGCAACCATGCAAATGGGCATTGGCGCCATTCCAGACGCAGTACTAAAGCACCTATTCTCCAAAAAAGACCTTGGCATTCATACCGAAATGTTCTCCGACGGTGTCATCGACCTCGTCGAAGCAGGCGTCTTGACCAATAGCCGCAAAACACTCCATCCGGGTAAGATCATTGCCGGCTTTATCCTTGGCACAAAGCGGTTATATAAATGGGTCGATGATAATCCTCTGATCGAACTTCATCCTACTGAATACGTAAATGACCCATTCATTATTGCCCAAAACGAGCGGATGGTAGCGATAAACTCTGCAATTGAGGTCGACCTAACCGGGCAAGTTTGTGCAGATAGTATCGGGCATCGGCTCTTTAGTGGCGTTGGAGGGCAATTAGATTTTATTTACGGCTCATCCCGCTCGAAAGGGGGCGTGCCGATCATAGCACTTCCGAGCACAGCAAAAGATTTTAGCCGCATCGTTGCTACATTAAAACCGGGGGCTGGCGTTGTTACCACCCGCAATCATGTGCATTATGTAATTACTGAATATGGGATCGCTGATCTTTATGGAAAAACGATTCGTCAGCGCGCTAAGGCATTAATTAATATCGCCCATCCTCAATTCCGTGATGAGCTTACCCGTCAAGCAAAAGAACTAAACTATATTTGAGTATGCCTTGCAAAACCAAAATCATTGCCACACTCGGTCCCGCCAGCTCGGATATTGAAACCATCAGTAATCTGATCCGCGCTGGCGTTCGTGTTTTTCGCATCAATTGCTCCCACGGCACAGAAAAAGAACGAATCAGGCTGATTCAACTAGCCAAAAGCGCATCCCAAAGTCTGTGCATTCCTACATCGATAATGATCGATTTACAGGGTCCGAAAATCCGCATCGGGGATCTAGAACAACCTTTTATTCTTCTTCAGTCGGGACGGACTATAAAGATAACCACGCAATCCGTTTTGGGAAATGAAAATGTCTTATCCATTCATCTACAGGGTCTAGTGGAGAATCTATCGATTGGTGACCGAATTCTGATCGATGATGGCAAAATAGAACTAAAGGTCATTCGAAAAGAATCCGCTTCGCTTGAAGCTGAAATCGTTGTGGGCGGAAAACTGTTACCTAGAAAAGGAGTTAATTTTCCTGACACAGAACTCTCTCTTTCTGGTTTTACAGACAAAGACCTGCGCGATCTTCTTGTAGGAATCGGGCAATCCATCGATGCTATAGCCTTATCCTTCATTCAAAACGAAGCAGATATTATCAAGCTCAGAAAGATACTCAAAGATCAATATCCCACAAGAGAGAAAATTCCCATTATTGCTAAAATTGAACGTCCTCAAGCGCTTGAACATTTAGCTGCTATCCTAGAACATGCGGATGGGGTAATGGTTGCTAGGGGAGATTTAGCAATCGAAATATCCCCTGCATGCGTTCCCACTGCCCAGAAGCAGATCATCTCTACTGCAAATCGGATGGGTAAATATGTCATCACCGCTACCCAAATGTTAGAGTCAATGGTTGAAAGCGCAACACCTACTCGCGCAGAGGCAAACGATGTAGCCAATGCGATTTTCGATGGAAGCGATGCTGTTATGCTCTCTGCTGAAACCTCAATCGGGAAAAACCCGGTTCTAGTAGTCAAGACAATGGCTTCGATTATCGAAGAAGCGGAAAAAAACCTTGCTAGGTGGTCAGTATGGGATGGAAACCTCGCTATCAAATCGAATGAGGAAGATAGCTATTTTGTCATAAAGGCAGCGCGCAACCTTAGCGATGATCGGAATGTGACTGCGATCTGCGTTTTCACCCAAAGCGGCCGTACGGCATCTCTGCTCTCAAAAACCCGCCCGAATGTCCCCATATATGCCTTTACGCCAAACTCAGATGTATATACTCAACTCAGTTTATACTGGGGAGTTCAGAGCTTCTTGACCCCTCGCGCGAGCAATTTAGCGGAAATCTTAGCAATCTTAGAAAATTCTCTCTACCAGTCGGGTTATCTGCGTTCAGAGAACCAAATCGTATTGATTTGCGGATACCCAGTCCACCAATTTCGGACAGCGAATCTTGTTATGCTTCATACCTTTGTCTAAGTTTTGTAGAAAGCAAATTGTCGCATGATGGCCTTTTCATCCTCTTTGTCAAGGTTCTACAGCGGCATTCCCTTTCATTTACCTTTACCCTTAGTACGCTTTTTGCCTCCCTATTATCGACAAACAGCTACTGCCTATTATAAAGAACTGGTCTCAGAATCATCCAACCAAGGTGGTTTGATCCTCGACCCCTTTGGCGCCTCCCCATTTCTCCCTATAGAACTAGCGAATGCTGGAGCTGCAGTAATTGTTTGTTGCAATAATCCAATTTTGCGAGGTTATCTGCGCGTTGTAGCCCTTGCTCCTCGACAAGAAGAGTTTCAAACAGTCTTAGCTGAAATCTCTGCTCTAAAGAAACTCGATGCTCGTCTAGAAACATTTTTCCGTTCTCTATATCAATCTAACTGCAACAATTGCCTATCAGAAATCGAAGTCGATGCCTTTGTTTGGGAAAGAGAGAGCTCAAATAACTCACATCGCCTAGTTTATAAACAATACTCTTGTCCCCAATGTGGTAGTGAAGGCTTATTTGCTGTGATGCCTCATGACCAACAGAGAGAAGGAAGGCTACCCCCTAGAACCCTGATAGAAACTCAAGCTGCCAGCAAAGTTGTCAAGAACAGCGACCCATCATATCCTTCGGTGATCGACATCCTAAGCGTCTACCCCAGTCGATCGCTATATGCAATTGTTACACTCCTGAATAAATTGGCCGAGCTAAACTTCAATCAACGCCAACAACAAATTTTGTTTGCTCTGTTGGTTGGAACCTTTGAACTCAGAAACGCCCTCTGGGGATATCCATTCAAACGTCACCGTCCTAAGCAAGTTTCAATACCGAATCAATTTATTGAGGTGAACTTCTGGCATTCGTTGGAAAGATCACTAGAGTTGTGGCTTAATTATTTTCGCGAAACGAAATTTTCCTTTGTTCCGGTAATCCATTGGCCTCAGATGCCCCAATCTGGAGAAATTTCGATCTTCTCGGGTCGCATAAAAGAACTGTTACCTCAAATTCAAAACAAAGAATTTTCTGCTATTGTCACCACAATACCTAGACCCAATCAAGCCTTTTGGACACTCTGCGCCATCTGGAGTGGCTGGCTAGAAGGTAGAGAACTTGTTAAGCCCCTAAAATCTGCCCTATTGCGCAAACGATACGATTGGGGTTGGCATTGTCGCGCTTTAGCCACTACATTTCAAGAACTTACCAACTATCTTCCGGAAAACATCCCCTGCTTGGCGCTTATTGAAGAGTACGAAGCCAATTTTCTAGCTGCTGCCTTATTTGCTGCGGATTATGCCCATCTTTGGTTAGAAAGACTTTTCATCCGAAGTGACCAAGGTCGCGCCCAAATTCATTGGCGTATTTACTCCCTTGACAACAAGGTGTCTCCATCCTCATTGGGTGAACATAGTCAACGTATTTCCAAAGTAAAAAC
Organism: Anaerolineales bacterium; assembly: GCA_026415275.1. GTDB lineage: Bacteria > Chloroflexota > Anaerolineae > Anaerolineales > UBA4823 > NAK19. The sequence continues at coordinate 3,171 of JAOAHK010000109.1, read as the reverse complement.
TCATATCGCAAAAAAAATCCATGACCACATTCAACAGACCTTGGAGCCAGCCTCCTATGCTCAAATTCACTCAGTCGCGCTGACAAGCACCGTCCACGCTCATAAGGGCAACAGCCAAAATTTATATCCCGAAGATGCACTGCTAGAGATTTTTCCATTTCAAAGTGTCCCTGATTACCCGAACTTTTTTCTGAACCTATTCGAAGAAGCTATTCAATCCTCCCTATCCCTGATACCACTAAAAGGAGATGAAAAAAGCCTAGAATCTCATGGATGGTGGATTGCTTCACCTCATCTGGAGCATACTCCGTTCTCGGATGTAGTCGAAAATGCAATATTTGACTATCTCTTGAATCATGCCTCAGCTTCTTATTGGGAGATCGATCAAGCAATTTGCTCGAGATTTGAACATATAAGTGTGCCGTCCCTCGCTCTCATCCAGGAATGCCTTGAGTCGTATGCCAATTACGACCAAACCACAAAGACATGGACCTTGCGTAAGGAGGAGAGTCCCATCCAGCGATCTCATGATTTGGACGAAATCCAAGCAAATCTCCTCTCTTTAGGAAATCGATTGAATTATTGTGTCAAAGATGAGCACCCCCTGATCTGGATTGGGGACCAACATGAAAAAGTGGCCATTTGGCACATTCAATCAAATGCTCATATAGGAAACCTACTTCAGGCTTATTATTCCAATGTAGGTGCAACGTATCTAGTCATCCCAGGAAGTAGAGTTAATTTGATCTTATATAAACTTCACCGATATCCATTCCTTACCCAGCTTCTTGATAAGCAAATCCGCATTATCCGCTTTCGTCAGATTCGTTGGATAGCTTCCCAACCAGACATCAATCGTCCCCTTTTTGATGAGTGGCTTGCGACCGACCCGATCAGATATCAAAGCTCTCAATTATCTCTTTGGTAAAAAATAAAAAACCCCACCATGCCGTGTGCGGCGAAGTTTTGAACCTGCCTTCGCAGGTGGGTTCCTCCCCAAATGATCCGCCTTGGCTGGCGCCTATCGCGTCACATTTGCAAGATTGGAACCCTTTTAGTGGGTGTTGGCCCAAAACCCGAGCGCAGCATCACGAACACGGTAGGGTTATTTTTCTTATACCATAAAAAACAAGCAATGAGTAGACCTTTTAGATTAAGATTTTTGCAAGGTAGAAGGTAATACAACCTGAATATGTAATTCTTCCAATTGTTTTGCTTCTACTGGCGAAGGTGCGTCTGCCATTACATCGCGAGCAGCTTGGTTTTTAGGAAAGGCAATCACTTCGCGAATATTCGGTTCTCCTGCTAAGATCATACAGATCCGATCAATCCCTGGGGCAATACCCCCATGCGGTGGTGTGCCATACTCAAACGCTTCTAACATGTGCCCAAAACGCTCGCGGGCGACATCGAGGTCTAATCCGATTAACTTAAATACCTTCTCTTGTAAGGTTCGATCGTGGATTCGGATTGACCCACCACCAATTTCGTAATTATTCAGTACAAGATCGTATTGCTGTCCACGCGCCTTGCTTGGGTCAATATCTAACAAGGGAATATCTTCAGGCATCGGAGCTGTAAACAAGTGATGGCTCGGATCCCACCGATTTTCTTCCTCATTCCATACCATGAACGGAAAATCAATCACCCAACAAAAAGCCAAGACATTCTCATCGATCAAATTCAACTTCTCAGCTAGATAAACTCTTAACCGTCCAAGCGACTCGAAGACAATTTCATCTTTATCTGCGACAAAAACCAACAAATCTCCTTCTTCAACCCGCATTCGTTCAAAGAGTGATTTTTGTAGCTCTGGAGAAAGAAACTTTACAAATGTCGATCGCACCTCCCCACCTCTCGGGAATGCGATATAAGCCAAACCTTTTGCACCAAATTGTTTGACATATTCGGTCAACTCATCAATTTGTTTGCGGCTGTAATCCCCGCAACCCTTCACGTTGATCCCTCGCACGCTGCCGCCACTTCGAATTGCTTGCTCGAAAACTGCAAAGCCACAGTTAGCAACCACATCACTGACATTTACCAGCTCTAAACCATAGCGCAGGTCTGGGTTATCCTTGCCGAATCGCTCCATCGCCTCGTGATAAGATAGTCTAGGGAAGGGAGAGGCAAACAATCGTTTTTCGGGAACAACCGCCGCAACCAACTTGGTGAATAAGTCCTCAGTCAATTGCATAATATCTTCCCGTTCAACAAAAGACATTTCAAGGTCTAATTGGGTAAATTCAGGTTGGCGGTCACCACGCTGATCTTCATCCCGAAAGCAACGTGCAATTTGAAAATAACGCTCTACCCCAGCTACCATCAGCAATTGTTTTAACTGTTGAGGTGATTGAGGCAACGCATAAAATTCTCCAGGATGAAGCCGAGAAGGGACAAGATAGTCTCGAGCTCCTTCGGGTGTGGTTTTGAACAGAATAGGGGTTTCGATTTCCCAAAATCCGCGTTCACTGAGATAATCACGAATAAATTTCACCACGCGGTGACGGAGTTCGAGGTTGCGACGCATTTTATCGCGCCGCAGGTCTAGATACCGATACTTTAGACGGGTGTTTTCATCTGCTTCTTCGTTTTTATTGATTAAGAAAGGTGGTGTTTTTGCCGGATTTAAGATTTTCAAGTTATTTGCTGCGATTTCAATTTCCCCTGTTGGCAAGGAAGGATTTTCAGAACCAATTGGACGTCGCCGTACCACACCTTCAATTTGAATAACCCATTCCATCCGCAGAGCATCTGCGGCTTGATGAGCTTCTGGCGCAGTTTCCGAGTCAAAAACAACCTGAGTAATACCAAATCGGTCGCGCAAATCAATAAATGTCACGCCTCCATGATCGCGGCGGCGATGAACCCATCCCGCTAATTTTACAATTTTTCCAACATCCTCTATCCTTAACTCTCCACATGTATGCGTCTTGTACATAAAAATTACTCCCATTATGGATTAAGTTCTTGGTTTGTAAGATCTTCCAAAAACTGGATCTCTATCTTTCTTAGGCTCGGTGGTAGCTCAAACAATAGAACGAGTGCTCGGCAGCGATCTTTTCCAGCATTACGCCAACGATGTTTGCGATATGCAAGGAACATCAAACTATCCCCCTCTTCTAATAGGTATCGTTTATTCTCAACTTCGTACTCAATCTGTCCTTCAAG
>JAOAHK010000108.1 GCA_026415275.1 Anaerolineales bacterium | reverse complement strand
CACAGGTTCGATATGGGATATGCTTAGGCTTGGAAGGTTTCTTCACCATATCGACTCATCAACAATTATAGATCCCACTCGTCATCCCAGTCTGTACCACCGCGTTTTCGCTTTTTCTTCGCCACTGTTGCAGCCTGGTCAGGATCATACTCATACTCAACATATTTCTTCTTCTTCTTCTTTTTCTTCTTGTCTGATTCTACTTCTTCATCCTCATCTTCAGCGACCAACGAATAATCTATCTCGATTTCGTCTGGAGACCACTTAAACATTTCATCCAAAGAAGGTTCCGGACTTTCCTCAATCGCTTCCTCTCTTTGCTCCTCTTCCTGCCCTTCAACCATTATACGGTCTGCTATCAGTGTCTCTTCGATGCCTTCTACTTCACTGGCAGGTTCCGTCATCGGAACTTGCTCAACCTCGTGAATTGCGGTAAATTCAGAAGGTAAAGCTTCCAAAGTGGTCTCGCTAATCTCAACCTCTTCTTCCAAAATTCCTTCTTGTTCAGGAACGGTCTCTTCAACAGCAGCGGGTTTCTCTTCAACAACGATCTGCTCAGCAGGTTCACTCTTTGGCAAGGAGAAATTCGCTAGGGCTTCTTCAATAGCCGCCATAGCCTTTGCGCCAATACCTTCTAGGGCAAGGATCTTATTTGGATCTAATTTGAGTTGCAGTATCAAATCGCCAACTGAGAGATAGCCAGCGCCATTGAGAAGGGTCGTATAACGTAACGGTAAGCCAATATCTTCTAACGGAATCTCAAAAGCTTCATCGGGAATATTCGCCGCAGCAATTAATTGTTTTTCTTCTTCGGCGCGCAACACGCCTTCGCGTTGTCTGAGGATACCTCGCTCAACTCGATCTACGAATTGGCTCAATACCTGATACTCCTCTGGAGTAACGGGTCTCCCTTCTGCTTTTTTATTCAAAATCTGTTCAACGTGAGGGATAATATCTCTTTCTAACTCTGCAAAAGTACGGTATTCCGGGTCTTTCTGTATCTTATTTAGCGCATCTATCGCTGCTTCAGGTAAACTCTTGATATCAATTCGCCAAGAGGTTAGACGGGCAGCTAGACGAGCATTTTGGCCGTCACGCCCAATGGCAAGGCTCAACTGATCTTCAGGAACGACCACAGTGGCAGTTTTCGTTCCCTTCCCACGATTACTTAGATAAACTCCGGTAACACGAGCCGGACTTAACGCCTTCGCAATATATATCGCCGGATCAGGATTCCATTCAATGACGTCAATTTTTTCGTCGTTCAGCTCTCGCACAATTGCTTGAATGCGAACACCACGCATCCCGACACAAGCTCCGACCGGATCAACCCCTGCTTGAAGAGCAGCAACCGCCACCTTTGAACGTTGACCGGGTTCGCGTGCAATGGAGCGGATCTCTACCATCCCATGATAGATTTCAGGCACTTCGTTTTCTAGCAATCGACGCAAGAAATTCCGATGTGCACGCGAAAGAATGATTTGAGGGCCCTTACCACTATCTTTGACTTCCAAAAGCAAAGCCCGAATCCGCTCATGAACCCGATACCGTTCGCCTGGGATCATTTCCTTACGGGGCATGGTCCCCTCAGCTTTCATCTCCAGTCCCAAGGTTAAGCCATTGGGAGTTATAGCCTGGATCATTCCGCTGACAATTTCTCCGACTTGTCGCTTAAAATACTGCAATTGAGCTTCGCGCTCCGCTTCTCGGATCCGTTGTTGGATGACCTGGCGAGCTGTTTGAGCAGCCACACGGCCAAAATCTTTGGGCGTGCTCTCAACAACAATCATCCCACCAATTTTTGCATTCGGATCGATCTTGAGTGCTTCTTCTAAAGAGACTTCTGTGCGCGGATCCTGCACCCTTTCAACAATCTCTTTTTCAGCATAGATCGTTACTCGCCCTGTTTGCAAGTCAATCTTGGCTTCAATGTGTTGAGCATTCGATGCGTTTTCAGCTTTCCGATATGCTGAAACCATCGCATACTCTAATGCACTCATAATAATATCTTTGGGCAATTGTTTTTCTTCCAAAAGCTCATTGAAAGCCAAAACAAACTCATTCTTCATCTCTTACTGTTCTCCATCGGTATCAACAAAAAACCAATCTCTTCTTTTACAAGAAGAAAAGTGGGGAGCTCCCACTTTTCAGCCACAACGGATCATAACCCGCTAAGAAGTGAGCATATTTTATCATGAGGCAATTACTTTAGCAAGGGAATTTTTTTCAAACAAACACTTTTCCATCCGATAAGAAGGGTCTACCACAACCCGTTGAATTCCCCGATGGTCTAAATATCTCCACTCGCTGCTATCCTCTCCCACAACCAAGTAACCGCGATGTTCATAGAAGGAACGAGCAAGGTCATTTGTTTTTGAAACTCTCAATGTCGTCCAGCAGTATCCCCGTTCGAGCAAATAAGTTTCGACATGGGTAAGTAATTTCGAACCCCAACCTTGACCCTGATGTTTCGGCTTGATACGAAACGAAAATAGATATGCCCTTGAAACACCATCCGCTAAACTTTTATTCTGACTGTCGAGTTGCACAAATAACTGACCAATGATCCCATCTTCAGGGATGTCAATTACCCAGGGTAAAGCACGTCCAATGCGAGATTGCTCGTAAACTTCTCGATACACGCGGCGAAAGTGAAGATATTCTCCATCCCATTCCAGCGCCGGGAGATCGGATGATCTTAACAAGCGAAAATAGCCGTTTTGATTATCCTTAGACAAGTTCGCGAATCCTTCTATTGAGTAATTCAAACTCTTCTTCCTGGCTCTTTACTCTACCCTCAATCCAAGCTAATTTGAGCTCATTCAAAATCTGGCGATAAATAGGACCAGGAGACAGTCCCTTTAGTTTCAAAAGCGTTCCATCTGTGTAACACTTCGTTTTCATCCATTTCGTAAAGTAGAAGCGTATCTTTTCAACAAATCGATTATCCTCATCCATGACAGCCAATGCATACGCAACACAAGGATCAATTCCATCCAACGCATCTAAAACGTCTAGGATATTCATCCTGATTATCTGATCTCTCAACCTCCAAAGGCGGCTTGCCTCTCGAACTTTTTTCTGCAAAGAAGATGGCAATTTTAGCCTTTCCCCAATCTTCTGCAGACTATTTTGATTGAGCCGGCAAAGCAGAAATAAATAAAACAACTCCCGACGGACATCAGAGTCAGCAACCTTTAGTTCAATGCCTAGTTCTTGTGGGCTCAAATCCCAAATCTGTCGGCTACGTTGCTTGAGCCAATGATCCCATTTGAGGTCAGGGTGGATATATTGAAAGACCTCCATTTCCTGAAGGCGATCAAGCATGGCTATAACATTCTCTTCCACAAAAATCAAATCCAGCTCATGTCGAATCCGGTCACCAGAAACTCGGGGCAGTAAACTTCTAGCTTCAAAAATGAGTTGCAGCGTTCGCTCTTCAATACGAAAATGAAAACGCTGTTCAAAGCGTACAGCACGTAAGATGCGCGTCGGATCATCAACAAAAGAAAGAGAATGCAAGACGCGAATGACTCCCCTGCGCAAATCGCTTAAACCACCCCAATAATCATGCAGTTCCCCATAATGGATGCCATCAAGGCGAATCGCCAATGTGTTGATCGTAAAATCTCTCCGATGTAAATCCAATTTTATACTACTGGGTTCAACAGTTGGTAAAGCGGTCGGGTGGGTGTAGAACTCTGTGCGTGCAGTGACAAAATCTAAAGTGGCTGGAATTTCATCGAAAAGGATTGCAGTTGACTCACCCTCAATGAACCGTTGTAGTTGTTGGATTAGCTTTGGGTTGTGTTTATCGATAAACCATTTCGCTGTACGGAATCGATCGTGCTTTATCACTCTCCCCCCGAATTTAGAACGCAATGCCTTAGCGAGTGATATTGCATCTCCCTCAACAACCAAGTCGAAATCCATACTTGGCTTCTCAAGTAATAAATCTCGGACAAATCCGCCAACGATGAAGAGTGCTAGGCGATTTTCCAAAGCTATTTGTGAAACCAGCTTGATTAGGATCACTTGAGCTTTGGGTAAGATCTTTTCCAAACGACTAGCCAGATTAATTTTGGAAGGGTGACGATTGCCAATCGGAAGAGTCTTAATTACGTCCGTGCGAGTCACAATACCAATTATATTGCCCGTATGATCTACAACAGGTATTTGCCCCCACCCCGTTGTGGTCATCAACATCTGAACTGTCTCAAGCGAATCCTCGGGAGAGACCATCACCTGCCCCGCCTCCATAATTTGTCGAGCGTTTAGGTTCAATTTATGCGCAATAGCCCGATCCACTGCTCGGCGAGTAACCAATCCAATGACTTTTCCACCTTCCACGACTGGGTAGCCTTCATGTCCGTATTTCTGCATAAGCATTGCAATCTCGTTCACCCCCATATCAGGCGGTATCAGTTGCGGATCTCGGGATAAAATCTGAGCAACAACTATTGCGGGAGTAACAATCTTCATCAAGGTATTGATAAGCTCATTCTCGAGAGAGGCAATTGAAGTATCTTTCACCAAACAAGCTGCCGCCCGTTCATGTCCACCTCCTCCAAATTTTTGAGCCACTTTTGAAACGTCAATGTCGTCGTTGGTCGATCGTGCGATCAGTTGAATTCCACTTTTTGTCTGGACAAGAACGAACAGAGCATCGGGTTCTAACACATCCCGTAATTTATGAGCAATTGTTGAAAGCTCTTCTTCCAAATTCCCAATTTCAGCCTTGGCGATAACCACGCGATGCCCATGCACATCTACTGTTCGATAATTTGATTGCAATTGATTAAAAATTTTCATTTGATCATCAGAAAGAGGGTGGTACAAGTAATTCGCCAATACGGCTAGGCTTGCACCTCTTTCAAGTAAAAATGCAGCAGCTTGTAAATCACGTGGAGTTGTACGTGTGTAAGTTAACGCACCTGTATCTTCATAGATACCCAATAATAAGAGAGTAGCTTGAATTGGGGTTAGATTAATTTCCCGACCCCGAATTAACTCAATCAAAAGGGTTGTGTTTGCACCAGTTGCTGAAAGCGTTACATTCCAATCCGTTGATATATCTTCCCTGAGCGGATGATGATCGATGACGCGTACCTTCGTCTGAGAGGTGATCCCCTTTACAGATGTCATTGCCTGAGTATCAACCAATGTAATTTGCTCAATCGGTTCTGATGGGAGATCACGCAGTTCCACGAAAGGCAATTCAGCACCGTAAAGGGTCAGGAAGCCGCGCACATTGCGGTTAATTTTACGCGGTAAGACCGGAAAGCTGCTCGGATCTAAAAAATACGCTCCTAATAAGGACGCAATTGCATCGAAATCAGCAACTTCATGAGTCAGTATAATGCGCATGATGTTAGAGTATATCACGGGCACTCCTTCAAAGCGATCCATCTCAAAAAGTTCGATCAGAAATGAGAATTGACGATTATTTCTATCAACCATATAATCCGCCTAATATGGAAATAAAAGACCTTACTGAACATATGCATCGTTTCGTCCAATCCAAAGGTTGGTACGAACAATCAAGTTCTCACCCACAAACCCTCAAGAATCTTGCCATATCTTTGGTTCTCGAAGCCTGTGAAGTCCTCGAGCAATTTCAATGGCAAGAGCAAGTAAAGGATCGGAAGATACTTGCAGATGAACTTGCTGATGTCCTCCTCTATCTACTTCAAATTTCTTCTCTCGCGGAAATTGACCTCGAAAAGGCTACCTTAGAAAAACTAAACACGAACTATCAGCGAAAGTGGGAATAAAACCATGCCTGTCATTGATCCGCTTCGGTTGCAAAAACAGGTTGAACATTGTTTTTATAATTATGAAGAGCCTGAAGTCTTCTTAAAAAAAATCAAAGAGCTATTAGAAAATTATTCAGATCACGCATACCGTGCAGGAGAATTGGCCTCACTGCCTTCTTCTTTGAAAAGCTATCATGTGCCTCAACCCTTATTGCGCACGCTGAAGAAAGAGTTTGCTACTCTAAGCGGTTCACATCCCATCCATGCACTCAAGATCGCAGAACAGCTTTGGAGTCAACCTATTCAAGAGTGTAAAGACCTAGCAATATCAGTCCTAAAGCATCTCCCTTTAGAGATGCGAAAAGAGACTTTCCAAATTTCAGAGCAATGGGTGACGAGTTGCATTCATCCCGAACTAATCGTTTCAATTGCCCAACAAGGGTTGGAGACGATTCGTCTTCAGGATCCGATATCATTGATCAATCAAGCTCAGAAATGGATAATTGACGATCGCCACGATATTCGCAAGTTTGGATTTTTTGTACTCGAACAACTTAGTTTATCCATCTCTTTCAGCGATCTCCCCCTGCTCTTCAAAGTAATAACTCCATATCTCCATCGATGTCCACCACAGATCTATCAGGAAGTCGTTTCAATCTGCCATCATCTCATTGAAAAATCTCCAAAGGAGATGGCATACCTTATGCGTAATGCTCTCAATGAAAATCCTGCAGCAGATGCAAAAAAACTCATCAAATCTTGTCTAAAATCATTTCCCACCGAACTTCAAGCAGATTTACAGAGTGCTATCAATCGTTAGATTACCCCTTATTTAGATACGATATCGTTGATAATGCATCTCTATAAAATCCGTTTTATGATATAATTTTTTCGCAGTGACTAGACCATTCCAAGGCACAAAATGCTTCGGAATCGGAGACCTGCATAGAATATTTAATAGGAGCAGATGTCATGACATTAGACAAGGAGTCAAAACAAAAGTTAATGCAGGAGTTTTCCCGTCATCCAAGCGACACGGGCTCACCAGAGGTGCAAATCGCTTTGCTGACTACACGAATTAATCAGCTTACAGAGCACCTGAAAGCTCACAAACACGATGAGTCCTCTAGACGCGGTTTGCTCAAGATGGTTGGCAGACGCCGCCGCTTACTGGCTTATCTTCGGCGTAGTGACTACAATCGGTACACTGCATTAACGGATCGTCTAAATATTCGGCGTAAATAAAAGGATCGAGTAGGGGGGAATCTACCCATCTACTCTCTTCATAGTATATTGCGAGGGGATACTAAAATATTTCATATACTACACATGGATGTTAGGAAAAGAATATGAAACCTGAAAGTGTTATTGTCGAAACCACAGTTGGAAACAAACGTTTTCAAATTGAAACTGGAAAAATCGCTCTACAAGCAGGTGGCGCGGTAACGGTTCGAATCGGAGATACTGTTGTCTTTGCCGCTGCTACAATGAGCAGTGAACCGAAAGAGAGTGTGGACTTCTTCCCGCTCACTGTGGAATACGAAGAAAGAATGTACGCCGGAGGTCGGATACCTGGATCATTTTTCCGGCGCGAAGGGCGACCTTCAGACGAAGCCATCCTTACGGCTCGTCTCGCTGATCGTCCATTAAGACCACTTTTCCCCAAAGACCTCCGCAATGAAGTTCAAATTATCCTCTATTCTCTCTCATCGGACGGTGAAAACCCAATTGACATTCTAGCCGTCAATGCAGCCTCTGCTGCTTTGGCGATCTCCGACATTCCTTGGGGAGGACCAATCGGCGCAGTGCGCATCGGAAGGATTGACGGAGAATTCATCATTAATCCCACTTTCACCGAGATTGAATATTCCGATCTTGATC
>JAOAHK010000107.1 GCA_026415275.1 Anaerolineales bacterium | reverse complement strand
AGCGGAGTGCTGGATAACACCATGACAGGCGAATATGTTGTGGTTATGCAACGAAAATGAGGGAGCTAGGTAAATCTCGTTCCATTTATACTCGCATGATATTCACTATAACGAAATGAAGCTGGAGAAGCCTGCTATCACCCTCATTCCAATTTCTCATTTACAATAAAGGCTATTCCATACTGTCTTAAGGAGTTCCACCATGACCTTTCCCTCACCCTTCTATCGTTGGCGACCTCATCCCTGGCATGGGCTTGAACTCGGTCCAAACCCGCCTAAATTGGTCTTTGCCTATATCGAACTTACACCTTTTGATTTGGTCAAGTACGAAGTCGATAAAACGACTGGCTATCTCAAAGTCGATCGTCCCCAACACACCTCTTCTCAACCGCCGACTCTCTATGGTTTCATCCCGCGCACCTATTGCGGTCCTCGAGTAGGCGCGCTTGCCCCAAAAGCCATTAAGGGCGATGGTGACCCGTTGGATATTTGTGTGATCAGCGAACGTCCGATCACCAAATCCGAAGTGATCCTTGCTGCTCGAGTGGTTGGGGGGATGTTGATGATCGATAACGGCGAAGCCGACGACAAAATTCTTGCCGTGCTGGATAAAGACCGCTTTTGGGATAGGGCTGAAGATATTGACGATTTGCCATCGGTCTTGGTTGAGCGCCTGCGCCATTATTTCAGCACATACAAACTCATTCCTGGCAAGGAGTCTGTCGCTTACATCGAAGAAATATACAATGCTCAGAAAGCAATGCAAGTCATTGAAGCCGCTTGCCAGGACTACATTGACATGTTTGGTGAATAAGCTACCGAAAGTTAACGATCGTTTTCCCAAAGTAGTTACAAGTTTTACCTTTCGATAACAAATCTGTAAGGTGTTCTTAACCTATTTCGACAAAAATTGGGGGATAATATTTTCAACAGAAATTGCTCTTGTTAGATAGGTAGCAAAGTAAATCACAGTGTAGGTTCAGGGTACTTCTTCCTAACGATAAGGGAGAAAGTGTAACGGATCCACTTGGCGATAGATGGAAAAGGTGAGTTGTGGCGCGCATTCTCCGGCTATCTTTCAAAATTTGCCTTATCTCTTGTTTTATCTTTTTGTTAGTGGTCACTGCTCGTCCATCAATTGCTTTGCCCCAGTCGACCCCGGCTCTCTATTTACCTTTAGTGCTCAAGGGAAGTGTCTTAACTCCAATTCCACCAACCACACAACCCTCACCCACTCCTTCCCCTACGCAGCCTCCGCCAACCTCTTCTCCTACATACTCCTTGCGTTTCTACGGAAGCGGGGTAAACGACATCGATCGGGTCAAAATCCCCGTTGTAAGCGGGAATACTTCTTTGCCGGTCAACATTGGGGCGGCGGATTTTACCATCGAATTCTGGATGCGCTTCGTGCCGGGCGAGAACACCAGTGGCCCCTGCACCGAGGGCGAGGACACCTGGATTTATGGCAACATCCTCTTTGACCGGGACATTTTCGGCGCCCCCGACTACGGTGATTTCGGCATCTCCCTTTATGGCGGACGCATCGCCTTCGGTGTGCACAACGGCGCCAGTGGCTACACCATTTGTGGCAACGGGACGCTGGCGGCCAGCCAGTGGCACCACATCGCCGTGACGCGCCGGACGAACGGCGAAATGCGCATCTTTGTCAATGGAAATCTCGATCGCCAAATCACCAACGATCCTACCGGGAACATTTCTTACCGCCTCGGGCGCAGCATCACCGGCAGCTATGTCAACGAGCCCTATCTGGTCATCGGCGCCGAAAAGCACGATTATGATCCCAACACCTATCCCTCCTTCAGCGGTTGGATCGACGAGGTGCGCATTTCCAACATCGTGCGCTATACCGGCAACTTCACCCCGCCCAATGCACCCTTTACTCCCGATAACAACACGGTCGGTCTTTATCACTTTGACGAGGGCAGCGGCACTGTGGTGCTCGACTCCTCTGGCGCAACGGGGGGACCCAGTCACGGGACACGTAACTATGGCGGTTCACCCGCCGGGCCTGTTTATGACTCAATCACCAAGCGCTATTAGTGCTCCGAAGGAGTAAATGGATGAAACGGAAAGCCCCTAAAGTCATCCTTTTTGCGCTGGTGCTCTCTTTTCTTCTAGGCGCCCTGACCCTAGCTCTCTCACCTCCGCCGATGTTCGCTCAGTCACCCAACGTCTATGCCTATTTGCCCATCGTCTTTCGCTCTTCGCCAGCTCCGTCATCTACCTCCACTCCCACCCAACCTTCTCCCCCTCCCCCGAGTTCTGCCGACTGGCACCAACACGCTGCCGACGCGCAGCGTACCAGCTATATGCCCCAATTCATCCCCACCCCGTGGC
>JAOAHK010000106.1 GCA_026415275.1 Anaerolineales bacterium | reverse complement strand
ATCCCTTGTGTGTAGGCTTCCAAGATGTTCTCTAACCAAGTGCGATCCAGCGTTGGCGAAGGCGATAGCAATTGACGTGAGAGTGTGTCGCCTAAACTCTGTAACAAATAAACGCTCATGGTGGCAACTGCTTTAGGTTGGGCAACGTTCCAACAGCCATCATGGTTACCTTGCTCGATCAATTGAACAAGGATAGGCACAAGCTGCTCGATCATACCCTTATCGAAGGCTTTTTGGCGCACGATGGCGTTTTCATCCAAGTACCAAGCGCGGGTGATGGCAATCAACAGATCGCGTCGCTCAGTTTTCCAATGCAGGGCAGCACGAAAGTATTTTTCAAGTTTTTGCCGAGCGTTGAGGGTGTGGTCTTCGAGAATCGGGGTCAAATGATGCAGGATATCGGTGGTCATTTGGTCAACGAGGGCTTCCAGGAGTTCGCGTTTGGAAGGGAAGTAGTGAAAAAGCGCTCCTTTAGAGATGCCCAGCTCGGCGATCAAGTCCTGAATGGTCATGCGTTCGAAGCCTTTGGTGTAGATCAACCGTAGAGCGGCATCTAGAATCCGTTTGCGTTTGGCAGTGTGTTCTTGTTCATCAATTAAGCGTGCCATGATCATCCTTAATAATAAACCGACCGTTGGTTTAATTATATCCTCATCCCTAGGCCTGTCAAGAAATAAAGAACCAATTTGTAACCAATAACACGCCTTGTCTATGACAAGTATCGCCTAACGTTGGTTGATGCCTCCAATAACGGTTGGAGGATCGACCTTGTTTATCATCTTGTCCGACAATCAAAGTTCTTTACTAGGAGAGAGCGTTTTCGTCATATAATTGGAAGATGTGTATTTTTTCATTGCGGAGGATACAATCTCATGAATTCTTGGCTTGTTCTTATAACGGATGGCTTAGAGGAAAGTGGGCAGAAAATTTTGCGATCCTCTTGTAAGGTGGACGACCGCAAGGGCATTTCTGCCGATGAACTGATCCAAATTATTGGGAATTACGATGCCCTAATTGTGCGCAGTCGCACCAAAGTCACCGCTGATGTGCTAGCCCGAGCCGACAAGTTGAAAGTTATCGGTCGCGCAGGGGTGGGAGTGGACAATATCGATCTGGCATCAGCTTCTGCCCGCCAAATCACCGTGGTAAACGCTCCACAATCCACCACAATTGCTGTCGCTGAACATACCATCGCCATGATGGTTGCGTTAGCGCGCAATTTGACTCAAGCAGACGCAAGTATGAAAAACGGACAATGGCTGAAGTCGCAGTTAATGGGAAGTGAACTTTACGGCAAGACGTTTGGATTAATTGGTGTGGGCAATATCGGAACTCAGGTTGCCCACCGGGCAGCGGCATTTGGCATGACTGTGTTAGGATACGATCCATATTTGGACAATGAGCAAATTCAGAAGCGCGGTGCCCAGCCGGTGACGTTAAGCGATCTTTTTGTCCGCTCTGACTACATTAGCGTTCATGTCCCTCTCAATCCAGAGACGCGCAACATGCTAGATGGTCAAGCCTTCTCAGCCATGAAGCGCGGTGTGCGCATCATTTGCACCGCACGTGGCGGTGTGATAGACGAGACCGCTCTGCTCCAAGCGCTCGAATCTGGACAAGTTGCTGGAGCTGCTTTGGATGTGTTTGCTGTTGAACCGCCGGGGTTGACCGCTTTAGTTGCTCACCCCCATGTGATTGCCACACCCCATATCGCCGCTCAAACTGTTGAGGCACAAGCGAGAGCAGCCGTTGACATCGCCGAAGAAATTTTGGCTGCCTTAGAAGGCAAACCCTTGCGCTGGAAAGTGGTATAAATCAACCAGCACAGTGACGCAAATCTATTCTTCTAGGAGTGTTATGACATCAAAAGTCGAACTTCTCAAAACGTATCTGGCTGAGATTGTTGATTTAGGCTATATTGGCAATTTACTCGGCTGGGATCAAGAGACCAATATGCCGCCCGCTGGAGTCAAAGAGCGTGGTGAGCAAATGGCAACCATTGCTCGCTTAGTGCAACAGCGCATCACATCGGAAGAGCTGTTACGCGCTTTAGAGGAAGCCGAAGCGGAAGTTGCTGGAATGGATTCCGACTCGGATGAGTTTCGCTTGATCAAAGTAACTCGCCGCGAGGTGGATAAGCGCGTGAAAGTGCCCAGTCGTTACTATGAAGAGCTTTCCCAACTGGCAGTCGAATCGTATGCAGCTTGGAAGCAAGCTCGCGAACAGGATGATTTTGAGCATTTCCGCCCGTATTTAGAGCGTATGGTGGATTTGCGTAGCGAGTTTGCCTCTTACTTCAGTCCTTACGACCATGTTTATGACCCTTTGCTTAACGAATTTGAGCCGGGATTAAAGACCAAAGAGGTGCAGCAGATTTTCAACGATCTGCGCCCGCAACAGGTTGCTCTAATCCAAGAGATCACCTCCCGACCACAAGTCGACGATTCTCCGCTACGCCAGCATTTCGATCCTCAGAGGCAATGGGATTTCGGCGTGGAGGTCATTACCAAGTTTGGCTACGATTGGGATCGCGGCCGCCAGGATAAAGCCGCTCATCCTTTTACCACTGCTTTTGGCTTGAACGATGTGCGCATCACGACCCGCATTCTAGAGGATTATATAGCCTCGGGACTATTCAGCACAATGCATGAATGTGGTCATGCTCTCTATGACCTTGGCTCCGACCCAGCTTTAGCTCGCACACCCTTGGCAGGCGGCAGCTCACTTGCAATGCACGAGTCACAATCTCGTCTTTGGGAAAACTTGGTCGGCCGCTCCAAACCATTTTGGGAGTATTTCTATCCCCGCCTACAAGAATACTTCCCGGAACAGTTAGGCAATGTTTCCCTAGATGTTTTTTATAAGGGGATCAACAAAGTTCAACCCTCACTGATTCGGGTTGAGGCGGATGAAGCCACCTATAACCTACACGTGATGCTGCGCCTGGAAATCGAAATCCAATTGATGAGCGGCGAATTGGAGGTACGTCACTTACCCGAGGCATGGAACATCTACATGCAAGAATATTTAGGATTGACGCCCCCTAATAATGCCGAAGGGGTGTTGCAAGACGTCCATTGGTCGCATGGGTATATTGGTTATTTCCCAACCTACGCGCTGGGCAATTTGATATCCGCACAATTGTGGGAAACAATCCACCAAGATATCCCCAATTTAGAGGAGCAAATCCGTAAGGGCCAATTTGCTGACTTACTGGGCTGGCTGCGAGAGAAGATTCACCGTCACGGCGCAAAATTCGAGGCACCTGAGCTTGTTCAGCGAATTACCGGTCAGTCGATCACACCGCAACCCTACATTCGCTACTTGCGCCAAAAATATGGAGAGATTTACGGCATCTAACGGGTAAGGAGAGACGGGAGGCAGTATGGCACGCATTCTCTTCATTGATGACGATCCCATGACCTTAGAAACCCTTTCCAAAGCCGTTGAAGTTTTTGGCCATCACGCCCTTCACGCCCACACGGCAAAAGAAGGCTTAGAGCTTGCCCGCCAACAGTCTCCCGATCTAATCTTCACTGACCTGCGTTTGCCCGATATGGAAGGGTTGCTTCTGGTTAGGCAGTTGCATAACGATCCGATAACCGCACCTATTCCCATTCTAGTCCTTTCTGCTAGCCCAGCTTTGGATGAACTCGAACGCGCCCAAGCTGCCGGCGCGCAAGGGTATATCAACAAACCAATTCGTCTGCAAGCTTTATTGGACTTAATTCAAAAGTACTGCCGTTGATGAGCCGTTTTATCGTTTTTGCGCTAAAGCCCAACCGAACATTCATCCTTCACTTCTTGGGCTTTTTTTGGATTCTTGCCCTACTCACGAATACCGCAGGGTGCGAGATGCCTGTTTCTTCAAGTATTCCCACCCCGTATCCCAGCGAGTTCATCCCCACGTTGATTGCCCAAACCGTCCAAGCACAATGGACGCAACAAGGATTTACGCTACCAAGCAAAACGCACGAGATTATCATCCGGCAGAATGGGACCCCTGATTTACGTTTAAGCTCCCCTTCACCAAGTCCAAAACCCACGGCAACCAACACTCCTCTTCCCGAACAACTCATTCCCTTTGCTGTCACTCCACCCTCGCAGGCAATCATTCCAAACGCAATCATCCAGATCAATCGGCCAGGACCCTACTCTAAAGTGGCTTCGCCTATTTCCTTACAAGCGTATCTTAAACCCGGCAAAGGCAAGCAAGTGCAAATTGAACTTTTTGGCGAAGACCGCCGTGTATTGGTGCGTCTCATCCAACCCATTGTCTGGTTAGACCGTACGGGATACGCCCATGTGTATAAAGATATTCCATTTGAAATTCCCGGCGTAGCCGAAGCCGCTTATCTGACACTTTCGGTTACCGACGACCTTGGACGGGTCACAGCGGTGAACTCGGTGCCGATCATCTTGCTCTCGATTGGCGAATCAGATGTTATTCCAGCAGTGGATTTGCGCGCGCCGATTTTGATCCAACAACCCCAACCTAACGCCCTTCTCCAAGGCAAAAAGGTGATCACCAGCGGCTTGGTGCGCAGTGGCGGAGACACCTTTCTAATGATCCAACTTCTCGACACTCAGGGGAAAGTGCTAGGTCAGCGCGTCACAAATGTGCAACCAGCTAAAGAATTAGGTTTTGGTTCCTTCAACACTGAAGTTCCCTATATGGTGCGTGAACCAACGCCTGCCCTGCTTGTGGTTTGGCAGGGGGTGGGCAATCTAAGCAACATTCTTTATCTTGCCAGTGTCGAAGTGCTTCTCAGCCCATAAGACCCGCAGGGTTGATAGGATGAACGGCACCGTTAAACGCCTTAAGTGGGTTTGTTCATGGGATAGCACTTTGGGGAGAATCTATAATGTCAATAAGAGATATTGGATCGTCAGAACTTTTTTCGTACTTGGCATTTGCTACTTTGCCATTGGGGTTTTTCCCTTTGCACCGATGGAAAGTGATGGCAATCATATTGCAAACGGCGTAACCCAAATGACCTTAGGGGAATCACCCCAAAATCCTTTTTCCTACCGCTACGAAGCCCAGAGTGGAACGTATTGGATGACCATTTGGTTTTCAAAGATCTGGAAACTTCAACCTTTTGATACATTTTGTCTTCTCAGCTCAATTAGCGCTTTAATTTTTCTTCTGACAGCATCGCTCAGCATTGCAAGTGTATCGGGAACAGATTTTGCTGTCATTGGGCTGTTGTTGTTTGCTTTTCAAGAAGTATGGACGAACGCCTATTATGTCAACAGCAATGTCCTCGCCGCCGCCTTACTTTTCAGCAGTTTCCTATTGAGTATGAGGATAAAGAGAGAGTCGGCCTTAATAGGGGCAGGCTGTTTGTTTGGTCTTGGTGTTTGGATGCGCTTTGATGCCCTCTTAATGTTTCCAGTGTTCCCCTTCTTAATCCACCGCGAGTCGTGGCGCAAAACATGCTTAGACACCTTAATCTTTGCTACTGTGACGGGAGTCACGGTCTTATCCTTACTGAACTGGAGCGATGTTTCCTTGTCTGAGATACTTACCAGTTCACAGCGCCACTTTCAATTACGTGCGGCAACGACTCGCGGTTTGGGCATCCCTTGGTTGGGTGACTCGAACATCAAAAGCCATCTTGCCTATTTCTCGCTTCTTAACCTCACCTTAATTGTTCTGGGCTTTCGACACTTAGTATTCTCCCGCAAATGGAGAGAGCTGGGGATTTTCCTTGCCGGTGTGATGCCTTTGTATCTGATCTATCTCGGTGACCTTACAACACCAAAGTATTTATTGTATGCGGCTCCATTTTTCGCTTTCCTTTCTTTACAAGGTTGGCGAAGACTTAATCAATTATCTCCTAAAATCAGAATCTTGGGATTCGTTTTGCTAAGCCTAATTTTTGCTGGACAATATGGTTTGGGCTTTAGATTACGTTTCGTTTCTAAACCCTACTATTATTCTGCGCACCCAACGCTGTATCAACTTCTCCGAGTCCCTCTCCCATTCACCAACGCAGACGAACTCTCCGTTGTGCTTGGTGCTGGTGCTAGAATTTCCACTGTTGATCGGGATCGTCTCTTTTCGGGAATTTTCTTTGCCCCGCTAATGTGGCGATCCCAAAAGATACAACTCAATCAGGCACTACAACAACTTTCCGAGCAAATTCAACACAGCCGAGCTACACCCATTTACCTCGTTGTCGACGAAGATGACCCCTTGCAGCAGATGCTGATCTTTCTCTTCCGTTTGGGCTACCAGTGTGAGCAAAGGGCTCTTCGGGAGCGTTTTGTCTATCCCTGCCGACAAATTCAAGGTCACTCTGTGATCTTAATGGACATTCGAGGCAACCCACAGCGCAACTCCGATGTTTTTGCAGAGAATCTAACTATAGTAGACAGCTCCCATTTCTTTTTTGTGGTTACTGCACCATGGCAGGAATATCTGATCGACCAGCATTTTCTTTCTCACCCGCAATGGGAAGTGAAAAAGCTCAATTCACTTGTTTATGAATTCAAATCGAAATAAAAGTCATGGCGTTTGCT
Organism: Anaerolineales bacterium; assembly: GCA_026415275.1. GTDB lineage: Bacteria > Chloroflexota > Anaerolineae > Anaerolineales > UBA4823 > NAK19. Next base: position 1,177 of record JAOAHK010000106.1, on the reverse strand, counting down.
GCTCTCGTGGAGTGAAACGATCACAGATGCTATAATCAAAACAAAAATGGAGGCTGTGCTATGGCGGTGAAGACTATGGCTTTGAATCTAAGCACACGCGGCAATGCCGATATCCACGACCTAACTGACTCGGTGCAAAATTTAGTCTTGCAAAGTGGTCTGTCGAACGGGATTGTCACAGTATTTTGTCCCTCCTCAACCAGTGCCGTGACCACGATTGAGTTCGAAAGTGGTTGTTTGAGTGACCTGCGCCGTCTTTTTGACCAGATTGTCGATCCACGCCAACCATATGCCCACAATAGCCGCTGGGGTGATGGCAATGGTCACAGCCACGTGCGAGCAGCTCTGTTAGGGCCGTCCTTGACAATTCCTTTTGTCAACCAACGCTTGACCCTTGGCACATGGCAGCAAATCATCTTTGTCGATTTTGATGTGCATGCCCGCCGTCGCGAGTTGGTGGTGCAAATCATCGGCGAGTAAATAGCTGATTTAGGGTTATAAGACCACCTCTTGTTCCTTTTCGCGCATCGTGCAGAAAGCTGCAATTGCCACTTCGAGCATATCTAGACTCGGTTCGCGTGTGGTCAGCCGTTGCAATGCCAAATTGGGAGCAACCAACCAGCGTACCCAAAGTTGATCGATATGATTTGCCGTCCAACGGATGTATTCATAAGCCAAGCCAGCCAGCACGGGGATCATCAAGAGCCGCGTGACTAAGCGGACAGGAAGCTCAAGCGGCCCAAGAAGAGAGAATATTAACACCGAGAGGACAACCAACGTGAGCAAGAAAGATGTGCCGCAGCGAGGGTGTTCGAGCGGAAAACGAGCAACTTCTTGAGGGGTCAATTCAGCGCCAGCTTCAAAGGCGTTGATCGTTTTGTGCTCTGCTCCATGGTAGGCAAAGACGCGCGCAATCTCCGGGATTTTCCCAACTGCAACGATATATCCTACTAACAAAGCAAGGCGGATCAATCCTTCGATTAGATTGCTCTGCCATGCACTGAGCTGCAGGAAATGCTCACTCAACTGACCCAGTAAGGCAGGAGCAAGGAAAAACAAACCAATCGCAATCGCCAACGAAACGCCCAAGGTGAGATAGAGCGAAGCCCCTTCCAACTTCTCTTCCTCACCGCTTTGGGTGTTTGCCGATAGGGTCAGGGCGCGCATCCCTAAGCTC
>JAOAHK010000105.1 GCA_026415275.1 Anaerolineales bacterium | reverse complement strand
CCTTATTAAGTCAATTCAGCTTATCGCACAGGTTCAACGTTCATCAGCGATTGAAAACTATCGATGCCCAAGATCGACTCGATAAAACCGGTGAAACGATCGGAGCGATAAGCTTGCAAAATATTGCCATACCAGAGAACGATATAGGGGCGGTCATTGAAGACCATCTCTTGCATCTTCCAGACGATTTTTTGGCGTTCTTTGGGATCGATGGCTTTCTGTTGTTCGATGTAGAGCCGGTCATATTCAGGGTTGGAGTAGCCGCTATCGCTCCAACCCCCTTCGACGTACTGGTCACTAGTCAAGACGCTGAGCATAAAATCCGGGTCGGGATCGGCACCCCATCCCCAAATCACAAGGTCGTAATCGGCATTCGGGTTAGTTGCTACCACCAAGCTATCTGGATCGACCGACTCGGGAGTCGCTCTGATGCCGACTTGTGAAAGCCAGTTGGCGATCATCTCTGCTGTGCGCGGATAATTCGGTTGATCGGAGGGGTACTGTAAGCGCATCTCTAGGCGAATATCGCCTTTTGCCCGCACGCCATCGCTCCCCTTGAGATAGCCGGCTTCTTCCAGAATGCGGTTGGCTTCATCGAGATCAAATTTCACGTCTTGAATTTGGGAATTGAACCAAAACCCACCACCCAAAGTTGGGGGAATAATCGAGACGCCCGGCGTACCGTTGCCTTGTAGGACGACATCCACCAGGTCTTGTTTATCGATGGCGGTGGCAATCGCCAAGCGCACTTGAGGGTCTTCTAGAGCCTTGTTGCGATTGGGCTTCGGTTCATGGTCGGCGGGAACTGAGTTGATAATCAGTTCGGTAATCGAACGTCCGGGCAATGAAAGCGCTTTGACGTTCTCAAAAGCACTGACGGCGGCAAAGGCGCTATCGGGCACTTCGCCGATCAAGTCAATATCACCTACTTTGAGGGCTTGGATCATGGCATCGCTGTTGTCAAACGTCTGATAGATAACGCGATCGATCTTGGCTTGTCCATCGAAGTATTCGCGGTTGGTTTCGAGGATGATAATGCGTTGATCTTTGTCTAATGAAGCCAGTTTGAAGGGTCCCGTACCGATGGCGTTGAAATTGGTAAAATTTTGCAATTCTTCAGGAGTGGTGAAACCTTCAAAGTCGGGCGGGTAAACGATGTACAAAAAAGAAACGCGATAAGCCATATTGCTAATTGGGTATTCGGTTTCTATCTCGATGGTTGACTCATCCACTACCCGTGCTTCGACAAAGCCAGCCACATAGCCAGAGTTGGTCACCCAACCATCAGGGTTCTGGATAAATGCGTTGAGGTTCCACACAATTTGCTCGGCAGTGAGGGGTTCGCCGTTGTGCCAACGCACGTTAGGGCGCAGTTTGAACGTCCAGGTCAAGCCATCATCCGAGACATCCCAGGATTCGGCGAGCAAACCCACGTACTCGCCGCTCTGCGATTCGGTCGCCAGTGTGGAGTAGATATAATCGAACATGGTATACGATTCAGTGAGGAAGGCATAAGCCGGATTGAGGGTATCTGGAAAGCCCGGCCAGCCAACATGCAAAGTCACCGGCTCTTGAGCGGTGGATTGAGATGGCGCTTGGGGAGAAGTTGAAGGCGCAGTTTGCTGAGCAGGAGGTTGGGCGCTGGTGCAGGCAGTGAACAGGGTCAGGATCAGCAGGAAAAAGAACAAATGGCGGTACATGGGGACCTCTCTTCTAAAAACGTTGGTGTAAAAGACGATAACGATTGCCTGCCCTTTCAAAAGGATCACAGGTGCTCTTGAGTAAATGTATTTTACTCGATTTAGGGTTTCGATAACACAAAATGAAAAATGGGAAGAAATCGCTCAGAAAAGGCAATTTTGGAAAATCCGCTAGGCGGACGAGTCAGAAGTTGCCAGTGTCTCTGTCTAAAAACACAGCGGTCAGCTACTTGCGCTCGCCGCTGCCTTTGCCCTCACTCCTTTCTTGCTGGGCAAGAGGAGAAATGCGGGTGTCTACGTTTGCGAAGCGGGAGACAAGAATTACCCCCACCTTAGCTAATCTCCCCAGGGTTAAGAGAGGATGCCCTGACTCTCTTAGCAGGGCACTGCAAACGGATAACGGCTAACCGTCCACTCGCACCGTCAGTTTGGTTTGCAAACTTTCTTCCCCTTTTAGAGAGCGAGCCAATCCTGCCTCGACCGCTTGGGCTAGTGGGTAGGGGGCGCTGGTCGGTTCAAGCCCGACTCCATAGATACCTGTCAACGGTGGAAGGTCTGCACCGCCATATGGCATCCAGAACATCACATACGGGAAGACCTCTTTTTCCCACTCCAAGCAGAAGGTTAGCGACAAGCGTGGATTGTGCACCCGATATTCCCCGCGCTCCAACTCCCACAGCATGGCGTCGTCGTGGCTATGAGCTTCGGGTCCAGGGATATGACGCAGATCAATCGGGGAGCCATCCCGCCCAACGGCAAAGGGCCAAACCGAATCTTGCCCTTCAGCCAAGCGCGCAGTTGCGGGTTCATAAAGGACAGGTGGGGTGGTGATCCGTCGGGCGGGCAGCTCAATGCGGCAGCCATCTTCAATAAAGTTTCCACCTAAGACGAGGTGCTGACCCCACACAAACTCCCAAGGCTGGTTATCTCGGTTGGTTATGCGCTCAAGGAGTTCCACTTGGCTTTCCCCTTGGTGGAAGGTCACCTTGCGCTCCAGGCGGAAAGGAAGCAAGGCACAATCTGCCCAGAGGCGCAAGCTTATCTGCTGGTCATTGGCAACCAACACCTCATCTTTCCAAGCTAACAGAGCTGCTTCGCCGTGGAACGGAATTTGGCGCCCGCGATACTCACAAGGATCGTTGATATTCGGAAATAAAACCTGCCAGCCGCCTTCGTAGTTTTCCAGGAAATCCATCGGTGGTTGAGACGCAGGCGGTTTTAATCCCCAGGGGGTGTGCATCAGGAACTGAACGCCGCTTGGGAGATGGCTCAATTCATAAATATCTCCCCCCTTTTGAGGCAAAATCACCACCCGCAAGCGGCTGTTTTCTAGCCTTATGGCGCGATGACCGTTTATCGTGGTGATTTCAAGCATCTCAGCTTGTCAGAAAGTGATCGTCAGCCCACCATCAACGGTGATCACTTGTCCGGTGATATAGGTGGCATCTGGACCAGCTAAGAAGAAAAAGACACCCGCTAACTCTTCGGGCATCCCAGCCCTTCTTAGGGGTAAATGATGCCCTTCGACATAATTTTTCTTGAACCACTCTGAATCCAATTCATTGACCCCGTCAACCACGCTCATCGCTGTGCGCACGAAACCCGGCGCAATGGCGTTGACCAAGATGTTCTTTTCCGCCAATTCTAAAGCCAAGCCGCGGCAGTATTGATTAATTGCCGCCTTTGCCATCGCATACGAGCTAGAGCCGACTTCCGCCCGTTCGCCATGAATTGAAGTGCAGTGAATGATGCGTCCCCCGTCTTTCATCCATGGCACAGCCATGCGCGTCATGTACACTGCGCCGTTGATCATGATATCAAAGGCTTTGCGCCACTCTTCTAGAGGGGATTCAATTGCTTTGGCTGGGAAATACACCCCGGCGATGTTGCACAAAGCATCTAATCTTCCCCATTTTTCGCCGATCGCGTTGCCAATCGCTTCGGCAGTTGCAGGATCGCTGTAATCGCCAGGCACAACAAGATGTTCGCCGGGTGGGAAAGTGGCAACAAGTTCTCGCAGAGTCTGCTCGCGACGGGCGGTGACGCAGACATCCCAACCCTCTTTGGCAAAGCGTTGTGCAGTGGCGAGTCCGATTCCGGATGAAGCTCCAGTGACAACAACTTTTTTCCGATCGGTCATGATTTCCTCCGTTAGTCTTAGATTACATTTTTGTGTTCTAACCTAGTTAGTGACCCAAATGATGGGTCAGCACTTCACATCCATCTTGGGTGACTAAAACCACATCCTCCAAGCGCACGCCAAGCCCTTCATCGGGCAAATAAATACCAGGCTCCAAAGCCAAAACCATGCCGGGTTGCAAAGTCAATTCGTTATAGGGGACGATGCGCGGTTCTTCATGATAGGTGACACCTATTCCATGCCCGCTATGGTGCGGATAGACCGGATAACCTTGCCCTTCGATGAATTGGCGCAGCATGGCATCTAAATCACGGGCTTTTACGCCGGGCTTTACGGCTTCTAACCCTTTCTCTAATGCTTCTAAAACCACGTTATATACCTTCTGATATAACGCAGAAGGTTCACCGACGAAATGGGTAGCGGCGTTATCGCCCCAATATCCATCCAAACGAGGGACGATATCGGCAATGAAGGCATCCCCCGCTTGGAGGCGATAAACACCCGGTAGCCCGCCGATTTCTGCTGTGCGCGCTCCGCCCACGAAATCTGCCAAGAGGGGTAAACGCCCGCCGAGTTGATGTTCTAAACCAGCCTTCACTTGCCCCCAAAGCTCAATTTCGCTCAAGCCAACTTGTAACAAACGTTTGGTGATCGTTTGGGCGGAGTCGGCTATGGCTAAGGAGGCGCGGATCTTCTCAACTTCCGCAGGGGATTTCACTGCGCGCAGCAGCGGTAGATCGTTATCGAGGATCACCCATTGGTGATGGGGAATTGCATCTAACAGGAACGGATACAAACTGGCGGACAGATAGTTAAGCTCAACAGCTACCTTATCTTTTGGGTTCTTTAGGGGTTCAATCAATTCGCGAAAAACTTGAGCTTGGTGTTCAAAACCATAAACGGGTTCTTCGATCGTATAAGAAACATAATCGCGGGTGGAGATGCCCAAAGCCTGTGCTGCCGGTGATTCCATGTCGGACAACAAAAGGGTAAATTGTCCGTCTACCCAAAAGCCGATTGCGGTGCCCCCTTCAAAGGGGCTCGGTCCAGTCTGAATAGGTGGGGCATATCCGGTCAACCAAGTGATGGTCGCTGGGTTGGTCAAAATCGCGGCTGAACATCCTTTTTCTCGAAGGGTTTCTTGAAGTTTGGCGAGGGAAAATTCATTCATGGGGAGACTCTCCTGAATGGGTGAACAACGAAAAATGGACAGAGCCTATCTGTAAACGATTACAGAAATATCATAGCATAGAATATCCCCTGTGTCAATTGAGAATCAATTGAGGTTTCAGGTCAGGTGTAAGATTGGTTACTTCCTCCAGCCTCGCATTACCCCGGTTACCCCCGGCAAGGGGATAACTTGGCAGGTCTCGATGTTGATCAGCGCCGGGATGAAGGCATTTCCCGGCAAGTCGCCGTTTGCTACGCTGAATGCCAGCCATTTCCCATCGGGGCTAAAGAGCGGATCGGCGATATATCGATCATCCAATTGAACCAGCAACCGCTTTTCAGAACCGTCTAACTTGGCGATGTATAAACCGGGCGCCATCCAGCCTAGTGTATCATCGATAAATGCCATCCATCCCTGCGGCGAAACAGACACCGTGGTGTAGGTATCCCGCAATCGAGTCTGGTGAAGGGTGGATACGATTCTGCTCTCTGCATCGACGGCTTGGATGATTGCGCCTTTGGTGAAGATTGCCTGTTTTCCGTCCGGCGTCCAGCCGCTCAAATTGAGTGATCCTGTCCAATCGCTGAGTTGGCGCAGGTTTCCACCATCAGGGGCGATAAGAAACAGATTTTGACCCTGCGGGGTGATGCGCACAAAGGCGATTTGCCCCCCGTCGGGCGACCAAAAGGGAGTAGAGTCTTGGTTGCCTTGCGTGAGGGGGATAATTTCGCCGCCGGTCAAATCCAAGATGCGCAATTGGTTGTTTGGATCGGCATAGACGAACTTTTGCCCATCGGGCGAGAGCGACCCCCATTGGGCATGAACCAGCGGAGTTTCGGAATGGTCGTTCAACCCGACGATAAACAGCGAAGGATCCGGCGCCGAAGCGCTGCGTTGGAGAAGGGCTTCGGCGGGAATCTCCTCTGGCAATCTCGATGGCTGAGCGAGGGCTTGTTTCCATCCTTCCAAAGTCAGGCAAGCCTGCTCGGCAAAAACAGGAGTAGATGACGCCGGCGCAGGCGGGGGAGTCCATTCCAGAGTCCAATTGCCTTGAATCTGCAAAGAAGGGGCAACCAATGTGAGGGGCATGGTTAACGTTGCATCGGTCAGTATGCGCGAGATGAGCAGCCCACTGATTGCGTCTCGATAGGAGCCCATGGACGAGAGCCCTTCTCCTATCTCACCGGTTGCTCCTTGAGCAAGTTGAAAGTAAAGTCCGCTCAAGCGGGAATCGGCTTCAAAATATAAGTCAAAACCGTGCTGAGGTTTTTGCCGCAGGTAAGAAGCGATGACAAGCCGCGCGTTCATCTCTGGTAAACCCTCGAGTGGGATTGCCACGTCATAGGACGACCAAGCGTGGGCTTCGTCGAACTCAAAACCCTGAGAAGTCAGGTCAATCGTCAGTGTGAGCGGCGAGTCAAGCGTCAAGTTGACCTTCTTCAAATGCAGCGTGATCGGGGACTGAAACGCCTTGCCCGCCAAACGATATACCCATGGTTGATAGGGGAGCTCGCTGAAATTCGGCACCAATTGGCTAAAGACATCGAAACTGACCTCCTCTAGAGCTAAGCGGTTGCCTTGAGCATCGGTGGCAAAGAGCCACGCGCCCGGCACAGCCAATTCAATGCGCTCATCATCCCATTCCACGTGCCCAACGAGGTAGTAACCGTCCTCCAGTTCCACGGTTTTGTCCAGAACCAAGCGAATGCCATAAAGCGGTTGAATACCTTGGGCATTTTCGGGCATCCATTGGGTTTTCCAATCGCCTTGAACGCGGAAGATAACGCTAGTGACCTTGACCATTATCCGCCCAACGGGTGGGTCTTTGTACTCAAAACCGACTTGAATATTCCCTTGGTCATCCGAGCTGCCATATCCGGTGGGGGGATTTACCCCGACAATTTCCAACCCCACATGCTCGACCGGATCGGGAGCGCGCAAATCGAAGACATAGCCTTTGCCCGTATAGCGCGCCCGCAGTACTTCGATTTGCCATTCGCCAAGTTGGAACGTTTGATCAAGCGTCCATTCTTTCCCCGGCGCAGGATTTTCGCCTGCATCAAAAGCAAATTCTGCTGAAAGGTCGAAAGTCTCCGCATCGATGCTGCTAACGGCGAGAGTAAGCGGCCAGGCATGTCCTTTGCCTTGGATTTCTAAGCTCCACGGGATCACCCCGCTCGCCGAACTGCTCAGATCAATATCATCCGGCGCTCGGGCAGGCACTTCGTTACCTGATGCGTCCGTGACTCTGATCCAATCTCTAAAACCCAATGCCACGGCACTGTACGGCAAGTCAGAAATACGGAAAGTGCCAACCAGTATGTATCCTCCAGTAGTTTCGATGATTTTCTCGATTTGCCAACCCTCTGGTGGTTGATGCAAGGGGATAGAGGGTGTTGCAGGCAGTGGCGTTGGCATCTCTTGCACCGGCAAAACGGTCAGGTCGGGTGGAGCAGGGACAAAGCGCAACTTGAAGACCCAATTCTCGGACGCTTCGCCGGGCAAGGTGCCCTGAATACACGGTACAAAGAATTCCGCCTCGTTCACATTGGGGGGAATAGGTGCATAGCTCCAGCGCAATTCCAACCGTCCCTGCGCATCGCCGCTGCCCCTGCCGGCGGTTATAGCAAGCGTTTCACCGTTCGGAAGGCGCAATTCTGGCTCTGCATAGCAAATCGCTTCTTCTTCAGGGGAAAAGGCCTGATAGGGGATATTTTCCAGCATCACGA
>JAOAHK010000104.1 GCA_026415275.1 Anaerolineales bacterium | reverse complement strand
ACAAGCGCACCACCTCACCAGATAAATCCCTTGCCTGCGTTGCAGCACTTTCAGCATGGCGGCGGTTGCCCTGACGATGGTTTTTTACAGCTTCATAAACCGCTAGATGAAATTTCTCATGGGGGCTCTCGAGGTTGCGAAATTCGGGCCAATCCACGTAACGTTGAGCTGTTTCGCTGTAATACCATTTGCCCAGAGAGCAAGACCGATGATCTTTCGCCTCCTCTAGCTTGATCTCCAACCGCCCAGCTAGCATCAAATCTAAGCGTTTGACCCAGNTGAGATGGCGATGCTTGATCAGCTCCACTTGTTGGAGAAAGGCGGTTCCCACGCCCAAATAGAAATTGCTCACAACCTGGGATAACTCGCGCGCCATCTCGGCGAGTTCGGTTGCCGATGCACTGACCTCCTTTACGGTTGCGCTCATCTCTTCTGCTGAGGCTGAGACCTCTTCAATTGCTGCGCTGTTCTCTTCACTGACGGTGGCGATGTTCTCAATGGCTTGGTTGACCTCACCAGAGCTGGCAGCCATCTCTTCGGTGGCGGCTGTGTTCTCTTCAACAATTGCCGAGACGGTATCCATTGCGTCAACGAGCTTTGAAGTGGCTTCTTTCATTTTCTCGACCGCTGCTTCGGTGCGTCGAATCCGCTCAGCCACATTCGCTACCGACTTTTCGATCTCTTCAAGGACGCTGCCAGCCATTTGCGAACGCTCGCTGGTGGCTTTGACCTCCTGTGCGCTGAGATGCATGGCATCCACCGCTTCTTGCACCGATTGTTGAATTTGATGGATTAAGGCACTGATATCGCGAGTGGCTGCCGCAGCTCGTTCGGCTAATTTGCGCACTTCGTCTGCGACAACAGCAAAACCCTTGCCATGTTCCCCAGCCCGCGCAGCTTCAATTGCAGCGTTGAGAGCGAGCAGATTGGTCTGGCTGGCAATGTCCTCAATGGTCTCCAGGATCGTGCCAATTTCCTCCGAGCGCTTGCCCATCTCTTCGACGCGGCTAGCGGTATCGATTACGCGAGCGCTCATCTGCTGCATTCCAGCTAACACTTGATTAACAGTCCCTACGCCGCTCTGAGCACTTCGCGCGGCTGCGTCGGCGCTCTGCCCCGCTTCTTGGGCATTTTGCTTAACTTCTTCAATCTTGCTGCCAATTTCACCCGTCAAGTTCGAAGCCAAAGCAACAGCTTGCGCTTGTTCCTGAGCGCCACGAGCAACGCCCTCAATAGCGCGGTTCATCTGTTCTGCAGAGGCGGCGGTGCGCGTTACCGAGTCAGACTCTTGAGCAATACCGCGAGAAACCTGTTGCAGCGTTTGGGCAATCTGCTCGACTACATGATCGGATTGTTGAGCCGCGCTCGCAAGTTGCTCTGAAAACAAGCCCACCGCATTGGCACTCTGCATCACTTTCTCGATCAAGGAGCGCAGGTTGGCGATCATCTGAGCAAAAGCATTGCCCAGTATGTCTTGCTCCGAACGCGGCTGCACGCTAACCGAGAGATCGCCCCGAGCAATGTTTTCAGCGGCCGTTGCCATTTCCTGGAGATAAGCCACCATTTTGACAAAGGCGCGGCTCAGGTCACCCATCTCATCCTTGCGTTGTTCATCAAGCTTGACATTGACTCTCCCTTCGGCGATTTGCGCAGCCGCCTTCTTTAAATCGTGAACCGGGTCGAGGATGTTTTGGGTGATCATCCAACTGATGCCCAAGCCGAGGGTCAAAGCGATGACAACAGCAATTACCGACATGCGCGTAGTTGTTTGTTGGGCTGCTTGAATTTGCTGGGTTGCTAATTCAACAAGGACAACCCGCTTGTCACCAACACTTCGCGCGACAGGTACCATTTCCGACTCAATCTGCTGCATATCCACCGCAGCTTGATAGAATTCTTGGCCAGCAGCGAGGTAACTGTCAAGTAGTTCCTGAAAACGATTGCTGGCTTCAACGGCGCGACTGTTGCCGGCTGCCAAGCTGCGATAGCGAAAGAGACCTCCTTTGGTTTTGGTCAACTGAAGCTGAAAGAGCCGCCAGTCTTCGGCTGGGTTTTTACTTTGGATCAGTAAATCGGCTTGGACGCGCAAAAGATAAAAGTTCTGCACCAACTCAATATTGAAGCTATTGGAAATGGCATACCATTTGCTTAGGGCTTCCAAGTCCTGTCGGGCGCGCGCATCCTCCACTTCGCGGTCTAGCACATTGGTCTGTATATCTTGTACCTCCGCAGTAAACTTGGTAGCGATCTCTGTCCAGCGCTGCACAGCTTGGTCTTTGCGCTGCTGTGCAGAGACCATTTCTGCAAATTTTGTTTCATATTGGGTCACGGAGGACTTCACTTCTGCTAGAACCTGAGCAGCCTCGCCTTGGAGTTGCGGTTCAAGGTCGGCAATTTGCTGTTTGAGCTTTGCCATCAGAGCAGCGTGCTTTTGCACTGCGTTTTCGGTATCCCCTTGCCATACCTCAAAGCCGCGGATCTGAAAGTTCTTCTCCTGTCGTCGCGCTTCTTCAAAGGTCAATCCAAGTTGATTAATTGCATTGCGGATCGCCGCCGATCTTCGGGTTTGATTAACCCCCCAAAATCCGACTGCTGCGACTGCAATGGTCAAAAGCAATACAATACCGAAGCCAATTGCTAACTTTAGACCTAGACGTAGGTTATTCATGAACTCAGCCTCCCAAGAATAGTTCCAGTCAATACCCTCAGAGTTTCTCGCTCCTCTCTGACTTTATCTCGTCGCCATCCCTTCCCGTGTAAGCAGTTTCACAATAAGGTAGAATGGCAAGAGTCACTCTCCGAGTCTTCTCCGGTTACGCTTATTTTGCCTTAAGCATCCGCTTGCTTCCATAAATGTTGAGTAAAAAAGGGGCGAAAGATACATAAAAAAAGCCTCACCTTGAAACAGGTATAATTTAGCCGATGAAGCCATTGCGTGATTTCCTGGAGTTGATCAAATTCGAACACACAGTTTTTGCTTTGCCCTTTGCCTATTTGGGGATGCTGTTAGCAGCAAATGGCTTTCCCTCTGGGCGTCAATTTTTCTGGATCACGATTGCCATGGCTGCAGCGCGCACGGTGGCAATGGGTTTTAACCGCATTGCTGACCGCCAGATTGATGCCCGCAACCCGCGCACGGCAGGGAGGCCTTTGGTCAGCGGGCGCATATCTCTGCGCACGGCTTGGATCGGGACGATTCTAGCAACGCTCGTTTTGGGAGTGGCAGCATGGCAATTAGGACCCCTGCCTTTGCTCCTTCTGCCAGGAGCGCTGTTGTTCTTGTTTGGGTATTCATACACCAAGCGCTTCACCTGGTTATCCCACTATATCTTAGGCTTCACGGATGGCTTAGCACCCCTTGGAGCCTGGGTTGCGGTACGGGGTTCTTTGTTCTCTCCCCAGGATCTTCCCGCATGGCTATTGCAGCTCATCGTCACGTTTTGGATCGGCGGCTTTGACCTTATTTATGCCTGCCAAGATGTAGAAATCGACCGCCGAGACAATCTAAAATCCATTCCCGCTCGCTTTGGCGTTCCGTTTGCTTTATGGCTCTCTGCGTTCTCTCACCTTATCTGTGTCGTTCTCTTAGCAGTTTTAGGCTTAATGCAAAACTTCACCCTGCCTTACTGGATTGGTTTAGCAATTATCGTTGCCTTGTTTATCTGGGAACATCACTTGGTCAAACCGCACGACTTGAGTCGCATTGATGTAGCATTTTTCAACATCAACTCGTATATTAGTTTGACCTTATTCTTCTCTGTTTTAGGAGCACTCTGGCTGCGGTGACAAGAGAGGAAGGGTGTTCAAGGTGATATAATCTTTCTGCTATGTTAATCCTCTCTGTTGGTATGCCTCGCGCCGCCTCTGGCTGGCATTACAATTTGATGCATGATTTGATCGTTGCTGCAGGTGGTAAGGATGCACGGCAGATTCGCAGCCAATACCATCTCAAGTCGATCCTCACCGAAGTCAATTGTAATATCGGCGCCTTAACCCCGCGTCGCCTTGCGCTTTCCTTGCTGCCTTCCTTGTTTGGACACACGTATGTCTTCAAAGCGCATGCAGCTCCCACCTCTTTGGCAAGATGGCTTTTGCGCAAAGGCTGGATAAAGGCAGCGTATATTTACCGCGATCCGCGGGATGCTCTGCTTTCGGCATATGAAAACGGCAAACGCGCGCGGGAGAAGGGCAATTACAACGCCTTTGCTGAATTAATTGATTTCGAGCATGCGCTGGACTTCATGCGCCAATATGTCGCTATTTCTGAGCAATGGCTAGCCATTGCGCAAGTTCTAGCCACACGTTATGAAGACTTATTGTGCAATTATAATCTCGAAGCCCTACGCTTGGCGCGCTTCCTTGGGTTGGATGTGTCCCTTCCCCAAATCCAAGCGGTCATCCAACGCTATCAACCGCAACGTGCCCAAGAGGAGCAAAAGGGGTTGCATTTCCGTCAAGGGAAAATCGGTCGCCACCGCCAAGCCTTTAGCGAAACAGAGCTGGAAATCTTAGATCGCACCTTTCATTCCTATCTATTGGCGCACGGCTACACTCAATAATCTCCTCAGCGATAACTATGGGTTAGGCATCTCCCCTTACTCTTCGAGAGATAGGCTGGGGGTGAGGGCTGCCTCCCCTCGCTCTTTGGGAGAGGGGTCGGGGGTGAGGGAAAAAAGGGCAGACGTCCTCCACCCTATTCGCAGGCGCGGACACCTGCAATTCCAGTGTAAACGCAGAGGGGCAAAAGATGAGGGTTGGGGTTATGTTTGCTGCATTCGGGCGCGCACGAGCAGCCAGAACAGTTCCAGCGTTGGTGTGGACACGCCCATTTGCAGAGCAGCGCGCACCAGAGCGCCACAAATGGCATCGATCTCGGTTGGTGCGCCGCGGCGCACATCTTGGAGCATCGAAGAGATATTCTCCGCCGTGAGCTGAGCAACCTCTTCTACCTTCTTGATCGCATCTGGAAAAGGAAGCTCCACCCCTTGTGCTTTTGCAACTGCAACAGCTTCTCTTGTGGCGCGGCGCATCAATTCTCGTGCGGCTGGGCGGCGCAACAACTCCCCATTCGGAACACCCAACAAAGCAGTGAGCGGATTAATCGCAGCATTGACCACCAATTTACCCCACAACAATGGTTCGGGGTTGGAGCTAATCTCCAATTCAAACCCTGCTTTGCGCAGGTAGGCAGCCAGCGCTGTCAGGCGGGGATGCTCGCCAAGTAAAATCGTTCCCTCTCCGGCTTGGCGCACTTCTCCAGGTGCGAGTAATGTTGCTCCCACAGTGGTTACGCCCAGCGCCGCTCGCTCGGTTCCAAGGTACTGACTGAGAACCTCATAATTTCCCCAACCATTTTGAAGGGTGAGCGCCACACCATCGTCTGCCAAACAATGTTGCAACTGCTCGGCAGCCCGCTCGGTCTGCCAGGCTTTGACCAAAACCATGGCATAGCGAGCACCTTGGACTCTGCTTGGGTCGGCGGCGGCTAAGACAGGATAGACATGTCGCTCGCCGTTCAAATTGTAGATTGCGACTCCGTGTTTGGCAAGGGCTTGCAACCCGGCTTGCCAATTTCCCAGCATTGCCACGGGTACATCAACTGCAGCCAATCGCGCAGCAAACAAACACCCCAACGCCCCCGTACCCACAATCAAAACTCCCTCTGGATTCATTTGATATTTTCGGCAAACAATCCGGGGACAAGGTTGTGGGTCTGTTGTAAAAAGGAACGCCACTCCTCCTCACTCATCGTGAAGCTGTGTTCGTCCCCTGGGAAGCTACCATCTTGCACTTCGGCGATATATTGAGCGAAAGCAGCACGCATGAGGGGATAGAGTTGGGCATATTGCTTGACAAAGCGCGGCGTAAAACGGTCAAACAAGCCCAGCAAATCATGGGTGACCAGCACCTGACCATCACAACCAGCGCCAGCGCCAATGCCAATGGAGGGAATCTCCAATTGTTGGGTAATCAAGGCCGCTAATTGCTGAGGCACGGATTCCAGCACCAAGCTGAAACAGCCTGCTTCTTGCAAAATAAGCGCATCTTCTAATAGGCGGCGCGCTTCTGCAGCGTGGCGGCCCTGGAGGCGAAAACCGCCCAGTTGATGGATGCTCTGCGGAGTCAAGCCCAGATGTCCCATGACGGGTATGCCGGCAGCGACAATGGCGCGAATGGTCTCTGCCCGTTCGCGCCCACCTTCTAACTTGACTGCTTCCATTCCCCCTTCCTGCAGAAAACGCCCAGCATTGCGCACCGCCTCTTGAACTGAAACTTGATAAGACATGAACGGCATATCTCCGACAAGAAATGCCGTTCGCGCGCCCCTTGCTACGGCACGGCAGTGATGCAGCATCTCTTCCATTGTGACTTGCAAGGTGTTGGGGTACCCTAGTACCACCATCCCCAAAGAGTCACCCACAAGAATGACATCCAACCCCGCTTCATCGAGAGCTTTGGCGGTGGGGTAATCATAGGCAGTCAACATGGTAATCGGTTGACCTTGCACTTTTTTTCGCTGCAAATCGGTTAGCGTGACTTTTTTGCGCTCCGTCGCACTCGACGGCATCGCGATCATTTGAAAAGACATGGTGCCCTCCTTTCAAAGGTAGAGCCCGCTTGGCGGGGCAAAAGATGAAATCGGTCTCGCTGATTGAACATGCAAGCCTTATTTGCATTATGCCCCAATTGGGGCTAGAAGGCAAGGGATAACAGGAAATGTAGCCAAACATCGGAGTTGTCAGAAAATGCGACAAGTTTTATACTATAGGCACATTGGAGCAGACATTTAGAACTTTGGAAAGGAAAACAGTATGGCTTTATCCGTTGGGCAACTGGCGCCTGACTTCACCCTCTTAGACCATCGCAAGCGTCCGGTGCAATTGAGCGACTATCGCGGGCGCAAGAACGTGGTCTTGGCTTTCTTTCCGCTGGCTTGGACGCCGATATGAAGCAGCCAAATTCCATCCTATCAGGCGGCATTAGACCGTTTTGAGCGGATGGATACCCAGGTTCTGGGTATTAGCGTGGACAGCAGCGATTGTCTATATGCTTGGGCGGAGAGCCTTGGTGGGATCACTTACCCCTTACTAAGTGACTTCTTCCCGCACGGCCGGGTTGCGCAATTGTATGGCGTTCTGCGCCCGGAAGGCTATAGTGAACGAGCAATTTTTGTCATTGACAAACAAGGCGTGATCCGTTATGTTGACGTGCACGAAATTGATGATCAGCCGGACAACGAGGTGCTGTTTGCTGAGCTGTATAAACTGGAGCCTGAACTTGCAGTAAAAGACCGCCAATTCTTGCAACGCCAACAGCAGGTTGGAAGTGCCTCCTCACCCGAATCTCCCCGGTCAGAGGTGGTGATGTATTGCACCCCCTGGTGCCCAGCTTGTCGGCGGGCAAGGGCATATCTAAACGAGAAGAAAATTCCGTTTGTGGAAATCGACATTTCTCGCGATCGCGCTGCGGCAGCCCAAGTGCGTCAATGGGCTAACGGCAACGAGACCACGCCCACATTTCTGATTAATGGCAAAGTGATCGTCAATTTCCGCATTGAGGAATTGGAAGCAGCATTGAGAGAAACGCCCTCACCCCCAGCCCCTCTCCCATAAGGAGAGGGGACTTGGACTTATGCTCCCCCCTGAAATCGCTCTATATTTTCTAAAAATAATTGAACGATGCGGGGATCAAAATGCTTTCCTGCCTGCTCATGGATATAGTTGAGCGCTTTTGTTTTATCCCAAGCTTTGCGATA
>JAOAHK010000103.1:6032-7772 GCA_026415275.1 Anaerolineales bacterium | reverse complement strand
ACTCCCACATTGCCTGGAATTGAAATATCACCAGGAATGATCCCAACTTTTGATTGACCTGGTGAAAGCAATCCTGGACAATTGGGCCCGACAAGGCGACATTTTTTCTGATCGAGATAATTGCGCACACACATCATATCTTGGACTGGGATACCTTCGGTGATACAAACAATCAAAGGAATGCCGGCATCTGCAGCTTCAAAAATCGCATCGGCTGCAAATCGTGCGGGAACAAAGATCACACTGGTATTGGCACCTGTTGCTTCTACAGCGATTTTGACCGAGTCAAAAACGGGAATTTTGCCATCCAGAACCCACTCACCACCTTTTCCCGGAGTTACACCAGCAACAACGTTTGTCCCATAGGCAACCATTTGGCGAGTATGAAACATGCCTTCATTACCCGTGATCCCTTGGACTAATAGGCGTGTGTTTTTATCGATGAGAATGCTCATTGGATTTCTCCTTTCGAGGCAGCCACGGCTTTTTGAGCAGCATCAACTAAAGTTTGGGCTGTGATCATTTTTGCGTTGGCGAGAATTTCCCGCCCTTCTTCGGCATTCGTTCCAACTAAACGAACAACCATTGGCACTTTTGGTTTAACTTCTTGCATTGCGGCAACAATCCCATTGGCTACTTCGTCGCATCGCGTGATACCACCGAATACATTTAATAAAACGGCCTTAACGTTTGGATCAGTGAGAATAATTCGAAAGGCAGCGGCAACTTTATCGGCATTTGCTCCACCTCCGATATCTAGGAAGTTTGCTGGATTGCCGCCGAAGAGTTTGATGATATCCATTGTGGTCATCGCCAGTCCTGCTCCATTGACCATGCAACCAATGTCACCATCTAATTTGATAAAAGAAAGACCATATTTGCGGGCTTCAATCTCTGAGGGGGCTTCAGCGTCTAAGTCTCGCATGTCTGAAAGCTCAGGATGACGGAAGAGGGCATTGTCGTCGATGATCATCTTGCCATCGAGAGCGATGAGTTGGTTTTCGGCCGTAATGACTAGGGGGTTAATTTCAGCTAGGGTTGCATCACATTCGGTGTAAACTTTCCACAAGCCGTGTGTGATGGAAATAAAAGCTTTCCAATGCTCTCGCGGTAAATCGATGCTGGCAGCGACATCTCTTGCTTGGTAGTCGCGCAACCCAAGCAGAGGATCGATATGAATCTTGACAATTTTTTCTGGAGATACTTGAGCCACTTCCTCGATATCAACCCCTCCAGCCGCTGAAGCCATAATGACGGGTTTTCGCGCAGCACGGTCGTTCGTGATGCCGAGATAGATTTCGGTGATGATATTTGCTGCTTCATCAACCAAAACTTTGCGGACGGGAAGCCCTTTGATTTCCATTGAGAGGATCTGGGTGGCAATCTCTTCTGCTTCAACGGGGTTTTTGGCAAGTCGAATGCCACCTGCTTTGCCACGTCCGCCAACCAAAACTTGGGACTTTATCACTACTTTGCCACCAAGCTCTTCCGCAATCTGTTTTGCTTCTTTAGCTGTGGAGGCTACTCGACCTTTAGGAATAGGTATCCCGTAACGTGAAAAGAGTTGTTTGGATTGGTATTCATGTAGTTTCATTCATTTTTCTCCGGTAGACCCATATTTTTTATCAGCTCCCTTGATAATTAAATTATAGCTTTATGGGATGGAAAAATGGAGTAACTGTCCACTACCTGCATCGGTGACCCAGATTCCACCTTGAGGATCAATTGCTACAGAGGCGG
>JAOAHK010000103.1:0-6022 GCA_026415275.1 Anaerolineales bacterium | reverse complement strand
GGGAAAAAATTCCCACGCCTTGGTTGGATTCTCCCCAATATTGCAAGAAATTTCCATCAGAGTTGAATTGCAAGACACGGAAACCATCTGGGTCAGTGGCATAGACGAAGTTATTTTGATCTACGGCTAGGTATGGTTTGTTGTCTAGAGACTGACCATACCAACCGAAGATTTCCCAACTGTTCTGGAAGATAAAGTTCAATTGTTCGTCAATCGTAAAGACTTGAATGCGTTGATTCCAAGTATCGGCAACATAGAGCCGTCCATCTGGCCCGAAAGCTAGCCCGACCGGTTCATCAAACTCACCTGGTAACAAACCAGCTCGACCATAAGATGTGAGAAAATTGCCTTCGCTATCGAACACGACAATTCGTTTGTTACCGGTGTCTGAGATAAACAAACGGTTCTGAGCATCTATGGCAATGTCGCGTGGCCCCCAGAAAGCGGTTGGCGTTTCGGCTTGACCAAAATATCCCCATTGGGTGACAAATTGTCCTTCAGGAGTAAATTTTTGAATTCGGTGGTTCCATGTGTCAGCTACGTAAACAAAACCCAGTTGGTCAACTGCAATTCCCCAGGGTTGGTTGAAGGTGCCACCCGGGGCGTTTCCTGTAGTTGCGTCACCAAACGTGCCCCAAACATGTAGAACTTTACCTGTGTTGTCGAGATGTTGAATACGGTGGTTGTCGGTATCAACAATATAAAGAGTGCCATCGGGTGCAACAGCGAGATCGCGAGGCCTTTGGAAGAAGCCTGGCTCTGTTCCGGTACCTCCTATTATTTTATCTGCTTGTGTTTTTGCTTGTTTTCCTTCATAAGGGTCAGCTGGAATGTTAACTTCTGAGGGCACACTTCCATAGTTCCACAGCGAAGTGACAATATCCTTGCGAATATACAGTCCCATGCGGCTGGATGGATACCAATTGGTCAGACTCATATCCTTTCCCGTTAGCTGACCGTAACGGGTGTAATCGCGGTTTAGCCAGATTTCAAAGATAGCTTGACGCATTTCGGGGTTGCTGATTGCATCGCGGATTCTTTGCCAAGTAAGGTCAAAATAATCTTGATTTGGCCACCACAGACGTATGAAGTCGTAACGGTGATAGGCTTGACCAACAACTGCTTCTATCTTTCCGTAGTTTTTCTCGCCGACTAAAATGATCGGAGCATTCCGTAGCTCGCGAGTTGGAGAGTCGCCGTAATATTGTTGGTTGGGATAATTGCGGAGATACCACCAATAGGGGTAAGTCGTTTCGTCGTCGTAAGCAACCCGGATGGCGAGTCCACCCGTTGTTCGACGAGAGATTTCTTCGATTTGTTCGAGTATGTCTTTAGGCCCTCTTGCAGAATGCGCATAGACAAGATATTCGGTGGCGTTGTCGTAGTTGACAAAGGATGCTAAAAAACTCGTGTGAATAGTTAGAACTGACAGCAGGATAAAGATTGTTGCCGTGAATATTTTGATGGCTTCAAGGATACGAATAGTGCGCAATGACCAATAAAGGTATCCCCCGCTAAGGATTGCAAAGAGCATTGCGCTCAGGAATGAAGTTGTGGCTTGTAATTGATCCAACTCTTTCCCTTGGAAGGGTGGGGTAGCACCCAATGCTAAATAAAAAGTCATGGAAAGAGAAACGATAAAAACCAAAAATATCAATGCAAGTAACCAGCCCCGTTGACGATGAAAATAATTCCAGTTAATTCCTTCCAATACCTTACCAATCGCCCAAGCGGTTAAGATGATCATCGGCAATGTAATATGAAAGGTTAACCAGGGCATTTTCTCACCAGCGATGCTAAAAGCAATTAGGCTCGTGATAGACCAATATAAGAAAAAGATGAAAGTCAATCGGTCAAATTGGGAGAGGTTTTGCTTAGGGGATCGCAAACTATGGGTAGGTAAATTCGTATGTGGACTCTTGCTTGGACTACTTCGGCTTTTCCAAGCATAGTATAGAATAGCAAAGAATACCCCGATCAAAGGCAAATATTCGTACATTGGGATTTGAACAAACCCGTAGTAGTACCATGGCTGGCTGCCTCGATTGACACCGTGTTGATCTAACCAATATCCAAGCGATCCTACCAAACCAGTGAAAATACCAAATCCATTAGTGAAAATTGTGGAATAGAAGAGAATGAAAATTGAATAGAAAATGGTTGTGTTGATCAGCCAGATCTTTGGACGCCAGGCTAAACCGATACCAATCGCTGCTAAACTTAGAACAATAACAAAGCTACCTGTAAAAAGAATATTTTGGGTTGAACTATAATCAATTGGATCTCGTCCGAGAAACTTGACTGGAAACGGAGCAAGCATGGGTAACACTTGTGTGCCAACCAGGATGGCCAAATCAAAGGCAGGTATTTCTAAGAGAGCAGACCATGAAAAACCCCGAATTGTGATGAAGACACAGGAAATTACACCGATGATTGCGAGGGCAATCAAGACAATTGTTGCAGTTGGAAGGGGAGGGGTTGGACTTTTTTGCCCGACCTGCGGAGTGGTTTGTTGAAGGTCTGCCTTGGAATTCCTATCAATTAGTGCAATTCCTGCGCCAAGAGAAAGCAGAATGAGGGAAACGATCAAAATAATCAAAAACAGGGTGCGATAGGACGCAATTCGCCAAGGTTTTCTTGAGAGTTCGGAAATCAGGTAGAGGGCTAAATAGATCAACGCTTGGGCTGTATAAATAAACGCTGTCTCTTTGGAGATAAAGTGTAAAACCGATGCTATGGTTACCCAGATAAGATATCGCGTTTGACGCGAATTCAGATAGTTCAACATTCCCCACCAAAGGACGACAGCGTAAAAACCGATCAATCCTTCATTACGAGCATAACGTCCGTAGTAAAGGATATAAGGGGAGATTAGTAATAGGAACGCTCCGACTAAATAGCCATATCGACCTAAAATTGGGCGATAATACCAAAGAAATACAATCGTTAATACGCTTAAGGTTGCAGCAGGTATGCGAGCGGTAAAGTCATTATCCCCGAATAAGAAATAACTTAGGGCTATGATATGAAATTGAAAAGGTCCATGGGTAATTGGATCATGACGATAGCCTTTTCCTTGAAAAAGAAGCCACGAGAAATACACATGGGACGTCTCATCGTGGCTCATCACGCGAACACCCAAGATATAAAAGCGGGTGAAGAGAGTCGCAGCTAAGATTAATACGATTAGAATTAACTCCCAGCGTGGAATTGGTAGAGATGGGTTACCCAAACTTTGACGGGTGGAAGTGTCTTGATGATCAAATTGGATGGGCAATGACATGGTTGTTCCTTTTAGACGATGTGATATGGTCTTTTGAGTAGGTACAACGATTTTATCCCGATGGGAAAATTCAGGCAAATGAATTTTTCGGTGGATTTATGGGTTGCTGAGCTTTTCATGGAAGTTTACCAGACCTTTGGTTTCGTTTTTGCGCAGGTGGATTCTGCTTTGGCTTCTTTAATCGCTCAACTTCAGTTGTGGTCAGATAACGCCACTGACCGGGCTTTAGAGTGCCTAACGTGAGCTCTCCAATCCGAGTACGGATAATTTTTAGTACCGGTAAGCCTGTAAGAGCACCCATCTCCCGAATTTGTCTCTTGCGTCCTTCATGCAGAACAACACGGAGCCACGCGCCTTTGGGAGTTGTCAATTCAACGCGCACGTCTACTGGCTTTGTGCGATAACCATCCGAAAGCACAATGCCCCGTCGCCAGGCATTCAATTGTTCCTCTTCAGGCCGCTTGGCAACAAAAATGCGATATTCTTTCTCGTGTCCGTAGCGGGGATGGGTGATTAAGTTGGCTAATTCACCATCGTTGGTAAGAATGATTAACCCCTCGCTCTCGACATCGAGCCTCCCAACAGGATAAAGGCGCGCCCCAACTTCGACTAAATCGCAGACGGTTTTTTTCCCTTCTGGTGAAAACGCAGCAGAGAGAACCCCCCGTGGCTTGTATAAAGCAATATAGATATTTGGTGTGTTTACCAATACGGGTTGTCCGTCAACTAAGATTTTATCTTTGGTTGGATCTGCCTTGGAGCCAATGCTCACGGTGATACCATTGACTTTTACTCTCCCTTGAAGAATCAGGCTTTCACACTGTCGTCTGGAGCCAAAACCAGCGCGGGCTAAGATTTTTTGTACACGTTCTTCCATAAATCAACCTTCCGCGAGCATTTGTTGGGAGGGACTATCACTCATTTGATTGGGATCTTCCTTGATTTCGCTATTCCATGGGGGTAACTCGTCAATTGAACGAAATCCAAAGTGTTGTAAAAATTCGGTGGTTACAGCATACAGAATTGGGCGTCCTGGAGCTTCGGCTCTGCCTACCTCTTGAATGAGTCCTTTGCTGAGTAAAGTTTTCAAGACGCTATCACTATTAACACCACGAATCATCTCAATTTGTGGGCGGGTGATGGGCTGCCTATAAGCGATGATGGCAAGGGTTTCCAATCCGGCTTGGGTTAGGCGAGTGGTTGTATCCAATCCTAAGAATTTTTCAACGAACGGTGCGACTTCAGCCGCTGTGGTCAATTGGTAGCGGCCTTGATATTTTTGTAAGCGCAAATAAGAAGGTGGCTCAGTTGAGAGCAATTTCGATTCTAAATCTCGAAGTGCATCTTCAACTTGTGAGGGAGCAATCTCTAGTGCAGCCGCTAATTGGTTCGGGCTTACTGGACCAGACGATACAAAAAGTAGGGCTTCAATTAAGGCAGGGAGGTTATAACTTGCCAAATGTTGAGCGATCATGCTATGATAAAATTCGTCTTAATGATCTTATGGTGAATGTTAGAGAATGAAAGCGTTCAATCTGTCAATACTCATAATGGCAATAACTTTTAGCATTATTGCGTGTCGACTCAGTGAAAACAATCTAAGTAGTTCTGAAAGAACTCCTATCCTCACGGAAGATGCAATTGCGCTGAGCGAAAAGGTGGAGCAAGCTATCCAAGAGGCTAACGAAAAGGGTTCTTTCACGATTGAAATCTCCGAGCAACAATTGACCTCCTACGTGGCGTTGAGTTTGGCGGGAAACAGCCAAGTTCCGGTTACAGATCTACACATCCGCTTGCGCGATGGGCAAATTTGGATTAGCGGAGTCGTGCACCAAGATAATCTCCAGCTACCCTTAACAGTCGGTGTGAGGGTATCGGTAAACGAGGGGAATAATTTAGCATTTGAGTTTAGCGAAGCTAATATCGGCCCATTCAGGTTGCCCGAACTTGTTTTGGATACTATTACGAAAGAGGTGGAGAAGGCTTTTGCCGAGCAAGTGGCAAATCTTGGGGAAGGGTATCGAATTGAAGAACTCTCTATCAGTGAAGGTTCAGTTGTAATCCGTGGCAAAAAGCGATAAATTTTTCCCATTCCACACTGCATCCATGAAGATTATACCACTGAGGAATTTTGTCGTGAAAACTGTGTTTTGGATTCTTGCGGGGATCCTTATTGTGGGATGTATTTCAGTGGTAGAGGGTAGCCCTCAAAAAATTCGGGTAGAGATTTACGCAGATGGGAAGATGTACTCCATTGAGGTTCTTCCCGATAGCACGGTGGGACAAGCGATTCACCAAGCCAAAATATCAATGGGACCGCTCGATCGCACTGAGCCCCCGCTCTCAACATTTATCAATGAGCCTTTATCGATTCGAATAATTCGGGTTCGGGAAGAATTTGAGGTTGAAAAAATCGTTCTGCCTTTTGAACAGAAGGTAGTCCACACCGAATCCTTGCCAGAGCAAGTAACTTTATTAGCCCAAAAGGGACAAAATGGGGAAGCGGAGATTACTTACCGCATTCTTTTTGAAGATGGCGTGGAAGTCTCTCGTACGATGGTCAATGAGCCGACAATTCTAAAAGAGCCAGTGAATGAGATCATGATGGTAGGCATACAAAAACCTTTCGTAAATTACGACATCCCTGGCAGGCTAGTCTATTTGCTAGGCGGAAATGCATGGTTAATCGAAGGGAATACAGCGAATCGAACTTTGGTTGTGAGCACCGGTGACTTAGAT
>JAOAHK010000102.1 GCA_026415275.1 Anaerolineales bacterium | reverse complement strand
CGTTGGAAAACCAGCCAACCCAACAAGGTGCCCAAAAAGCACCTTCTCCGCTCGCCCGAAAGTCAACCTCGCCCTCAACGGTAGTCGGCAAAAATCCATCCGAACCTGCTCTTTATGATGAGGGTTTGGACTGGGATTTGACCGATGAGTTAATCCCTTTGCCCGAAGATGACCTGCCACCTTGGGAAGATGAACCCCAGGCAGTTTTGGCGAATCCAGCAAAAGCCGCACCAGTTGCTGAGGTAAACCCAGGAGTTGCTTTGAAAAATCAGGAACCTCAAAAGGAGAGAATGCGATCCACCGAAGAAGCCGCCGAGGTGCGCGAAACGCAGACTCCCTATATCCTTCCTCCAGATCTCGGCCGCGAGGCCCAAGAAATTCAGATGCTGACCATCGTCTTCCGCCAAGGAGAAGATCGAAGCCGCGATCTATTCCGTTTTCGGCGGATTTATGGCACGCTGGTTTCCTACCCGGGTAACGATCGTTTCTGCTTTCAAGTGTTTGACAACGGGCGAGGTTATCTCATTCAATTCCCGAACGAGACAACCGGTGTCTGCCCAGAACTCCTCCAGCGCTTACAGGATTTAGTAGGACCTGAGAACTACCGCATCGAGAAGTTGCCTACGAGATAGGGAAGCGCAATATTCCTCTTTGTAAGGACAACCGAACATCAGTAACAAGAACGGCGCGCAAGCTTTTCTTTGACTGCCCGGATCTCTAGCTCATTGTCCTCTTCTGATATGGCTTTTACCCTCCTGCCTGTAGACTTAAAAACTCGTGTGCTCAGTGCGGGCGATGATTTCATCTTGCAAGGTCTTGCTCAGGTCACAGAAGTAATCGCTGTAACCAGCCACGCGCACGATTAAGTCGCGGTATTGTTCTGGATTGGCTTGAGCAGCCCGCAGCGTAGCCGCGTCCACCACATTGAATTGGATGTGATGTCCATCGAGGTTGAAATAGGTGCGGATCAGGTGAGTCAGGCGGGTCAGCCCTTCTTCGTCTTGGAGCAGTTGAGGGGTGAATTTTTGGTTCAACAGGGTGCCGCCGGTGCGAACGTGATCCATTTTGGCAGCCGATTTGACCACAGCCGTCGGCCCGTGGCGGTCAGCGCCTTGCACAGGCGAGATGCCTTCCGAGAGCGGCATTCCGGCTTTGCGCCCATCGGGAGTTGCTCCGGTCACCGAACCAAAATAAACGTGCACTGTGGTGGGCAGTAGGTTGATGTGGTATTCGCCGCCTTTAGTGTTCTTACGCCCTTCGATGGCTTGGTAGTAAGCCTCAAACACCTGACGCATGATGCTATCGGCATAATCATCATCATTACCGTAGCGCGGCGTGCGGTTGACGAGCATGAGACGCTTGCGTTCGTTGCCCTCAAAGTTCGTTTGCAATAAATGGAGCAATTCTCTCATGCTCAAGTTCTGCTGGTCGAACACGTGATACTTAATGGCTGAAAGCGAATCGGTGATCGTGCCCAATCCTACCCCCATAATATAGGTGGTGTTATACCTCGCCCCTCCGTTATGATAATCTTTACCGCGCAAAATGCAATCATCGATCAGCAGCGATAAGAACGG
The DNA here is from genome assembly GCA_026415275.1 of Anaerolineales bacterium. Lineage (GTDB taxonomy): Bacteria > Chloroflexota > Anaerolineae > Anaerolineales > UBA4823 > NAK19. Next base: position 6,225 of record JAOAHK010000102.1, on the reverse strand, counting down.
GGCCGGCATATAGTTGGCATACAAGCGCTCCACCACTTGATTACCGCGCACCTTGATGTCAATGAAGTAATTCATCTGGCGCCGAAAAGCCTCAAACAATTCGGCAAAGCTCTTAAGTTGGGTTGGGTCACCCGTCCGGATGCCAATTTGCTTGCCGCTGCGTGGGTCAACGCCGTTGTTTAGTGTCAGTTCGAGGATCTTCGGGAGGTTAAAGTAACCGGTCAGGTTATAGTTTTCCTTGCCAAATGCACCGACTTCTACACAGCCCGACGAACCACCACATCGGGCATCGATGACCGACTTCCCCTGCCGTACCAATTCTTGGACAATAAGATCGCTGTTGAAAACCGAGGGCTGCCCAAAGCCCGTGCGGATAATCCTTCCAGCGCGCTGGATAAAGGCATCGGGATTCGTTTTGCTGACCTGAATCGAGGAACTGGGCTGCAACAGACGCATTTGCTCGATAACATCTAGTAACAGGTAAGTCACCTCGTTGACGCCATCCGAGCCATCTGGTTTCACCCCGCCGAGGTTGATCTGGGCAAAGTCGGTATAGGTGCCGCTTTCGGCAGCCGTCACGCCAACCTTGGGTGGCGCCGGTTGGTTGTTGAATTTGATCCAAAAGCATTGTAAGAGTTCTTCCGCTTTCTCGCGAGTCAAGCTGCCATCGGCTAGCCCTTTTTCGTAGAAAGGAAGCAGATGATGATCAAGCTTGCCGGGACAGAACGAGTCCCAAGTGTTCAATTCGATGGTCACACCCAGATGGACAAACCAGTAATACTGCAAGGCTTCCCAGAAATTGCGCGGCGCATGAGCCGGCACCCAAGTGCAGATTTCAGTAATCTGCTCTAGTTCTGCTTTGCGTTGTGGGTCGCTGGTCTGGGCTGCCAGTTGGCGGGCTTTCTCGGCGTGCCGCTCAGCAAAACGGATTAGGGCGCGCGCAACGATTTCCATTGCACGCAACTCCTCTTGTTTGTCATAGGCCTCAGGGTCATTGTAGAAATCTAAATTGGCGAGGCTGCGCTGGATATCCTCGATGAAATCCAACATGCCCTTGCGATAAATTTTGTCATCTAACACAGTGTGCCCTGGTGCGCGCTGTTCCATGAACTCGGTGAAAATGCCGGCTTCATAAGCGGCTTTCCATTCGGCCGTCATCTCGCGGAAAAGCAAATCACGCATTGATTTCCCTTTCCAGAAGGGAATGATCTTTTCTTCGTAGAGCTTGCGCACTTCGGGGCTGACTTTGAAGGGAATTTTCTCGCGCGAATCGAGAATATCCAAATCTTCGAGCGAATGACAACACAATTCCGGGTAGGTGGGAGCGGCTTTTGGCGCAGGTCCCTTTTCTCCAACAATTAATTCGCCCTCGCCGATGTAAATCGTCTTATGCTCCATCAGATATTGAAAGGCGAGGGCGCGGCGCACCGGCTCCGAGATAAAGCCCAGATTTTGGGCATAGAATTCGGTGATAAGCTCCGCTCGTTCCCCGGAAAGGGTTGGGATTGCCTCTAAGCTTTGTTGGCGTAAGCGAGCAACACGTTCGGTCATTGTCATGGGTTCATCCTCCAATTCGGACGAGTAATCCAGCTTTCTCAAAAAAATCCTTCACCTCATTGAGGCGTTCTTGTTCAGGCAAGGGGGTGTCTTTCAAGCGATATTCTACCCCTAATCCATTATATTTGTGTAGCGCCGAAGCGTGATAGGGTAAGATGTCGAGGGGAAGTTTTTGGGGTAAAGAGAGCAGGAATTCAGTCATCAGATGTAAGTTTTGGTCATCGTCGTTGATATAAGGAATAATTGGAAAGCGCACAAAGATGTTATGCCCAAGCGCGCTTAAGTGTCTCAGGTTTTCCAAGATGATGCGGTTAGAAACCCCGGTAAACCAGTGATGGCGCTCTTCATCGATCAATTTGAGGTCGTACAAGAATAAATCCACATCTTGACGGAGGCGGTCTAAAATTTCCCAGGGGGCATAACCGCAAGTGTCCACCGCAGTGTGAATGCCCTGACTGCGGCAAGCCTTCAACAATGCCCCAAGGAAGGTCGGTTGAAAAAGTGGCTCGCCGCCGGAGAAAGTCACCCCGCCACCGGATTGCTGGAAAAATGGGCGATCGCGCTCGATTTCTGCTAAAACTTCTGCCACCGTCATGCGTTTTCCTACCAACTCGCGCGCATCGGCATAGCATTCCTCAACGCAAGCACCGCAGAGCGTACAAATAGCTCGGTTAGTCTCAAACGAGTCATTATGCTGAATGATTGCACCCGCTTCACACACTTCCAAGCATGCCCCGCAGCGGATGCAGCGATTCTCTCGTTGGAAAATTTCGATCTGTGGTGATTTTCCCTCTGGATTATGGCACCACCAACAATTCAACGGGCAGCCCTTTAAGAAAACGGTGGTACGAATACCCGGGCCGTCATGCACCGAGTATCTGCGTATGTCAAAGAGGATACCGCTAAGTGTGTTTTTTACCACCATCTTCTACCTACTCTAAATCCATCAAGTCTACCATACCACCAAACCTTTGTAAGCAAAAGTAAGCACATTCTTGATTTTACACCCAAAAGATTGTCCAAATTAGGGTCATCCACTACGCTTAGTCAGCCAAATGATTGTTGGATCAATCCTCACTTCGATATCTTCACAACCAGTTCTTTGGGGAAATCGCATAAGTTGTTAACCCTGCCATCAGGATTGATCCAAATGACATCCTCAAGGCGCACGCCGAAGCCGCGTTCGGGGTAATAGACGCCCGGTTCACAGGTAAAGACATGACCGGGCTGAATCACCGTATTATCTACCGCCGAGAGGGAGAAGAAGGGTTGCTCGTGAACAGCTAAACCTATCCCATGTCCCAAACCGGTGGCAAAACCATTTTCGTTCTTTGTATTGCTTCCAAGTGTAGGGTGGCCCCGGCTTTCTAGAAAATTACAAGCCATTTGCATATAGCTGCAGGTATCGTTCCCGACTTTATAGGCACCAATGAGAAGATGGATACAATCATAGACATCCTGATAGGCTTTTTCTATCTCTGGCGGGGCATACTCTAAGCAAAAAGTGCGGGTCATGTCAAAATAATATCCACCTCCGGCTTCGCGTGTTCCAAAATCGAAGATAATGCTTTTCCCAAGTTCAACAATATCTGTTGGGTTGCCTTTGTTGTGCGGAATCCCTGCATCCCTACCGATGGAGAAGATAATCCCTTCGGGTACATCCAATTGGTTTTCGGCGAGAAAACGATGGATTTGCTGATGCACTCTTCCAATTGTAAGCGGTTTATCTTCTTTATCGACAAGATAATTGTTTTTTATCGCATGGGATTTCAAGAACTCCAGTGTATCTCCCATCACTGTACTGCTCCGTTTTCCAACATCGATAATTTTTTCTACTTCACTCACATCTTTTGTCGCTCGGGCAATGTCGATCAAATTGGGTTCATACTCACCATAGACATCCACCTCCAATTTCTCTTTGATGGTGGAAATTAACTTGTATGCCATCCCTTGATCCAAAAAGCCATAAAAACCCACCTTCCCACTTATGCCAAATTCCTCAAACACATTTCGGAGAAGTTCCACTTCTGCAGAAAGGATGTCAGGGGTTTTACGTAGGATTCCTTCATAATCGAAGTGATTGGTAGTGACAACTTTCAATCCACTCATTGCCGCTTCTTCGCGATCAATCGGAGCACAAATCAATATCGCTGGTTTGCCCATTTTCTTTATTACTCGGGCGCGGATAATCTTTGCCCCGTTCGCCATGTAATATAACGGTGGGTTTCCGTTCAATCTTCCCATTACAACCATAGCATCTAAATTGCGTTCTCTCATCAGTCGATCCAAATCTTGTTTCATAACCATTCTCCAAATCGATGATCAAGCACCTAAAAAGGTAGCTAATCTCTGCCCCTTAGAGTCGGGTCAAAAGCATCGCGCAAACCATCGCCTAAGAAGTTAAAGGCAAACATTAAGATAAACAAGGCTAAAGCAGGGAAAATTGCATGGTTTGGGTATGCTTGGATGCGCACAACTCCATCGGCGATCATTCCACCCCAACTCGGTGTTGGAGGATTCACCCCTAAACCAATAAAACTCAGAAAAGCCTCATAAGCTATATAACTGGGTATTGCTAAGGTTTCTGCGATAATCAAAGGGCCAATAATATTCGGCAGAATATGGCGAAAGATGATTCTGGATGTGGGCGCCCCAATAGCAATGGCTGCGGTAATATAATCATTCTCACGTACCGACAACACCTGTCCTCTGGCAAGGCGCGCCTCATTCATCCACGAAGTTAATCCAATCCCGATAAAAATGAATAATAGTCCCCCCATTGAGGCATCCAATTGGCTAAAGAAATATCCTAAGGAGCCAGGTTCAAGTTTGCTCGCTCCCAACCGAAATACAGCCATTAGTAAAATAATGAGGAGATAGGTTGGAAAGGCATACATGATGTCAACGAAACGCATCGTCACATTATCTAGCCAGCCCCCACGATATCCTGCAATCAGCCCAATCAAGAGACCTAAAGTCAAGTTAATAAATGGAGTAATGAGTCCAACTGTTAGTGAGATCCGAGCGCCATAAATAATCCGGCTCAGTAAATCTCTTCCCAGATTGTCTGCCCCAAGCAAATACCCTTCTCGAATTTTTACATATCCACCATGCTCAATTGGTTTCATATTGGAAAAAATTCGGGTTACCCAAGTTGGCGTGCCGTTAATATCCTTAAAGGAAACTGTGTCATATTTTTTGGGTGCAATCCAAGGAGCAAATGTGGCAACCAATATGTTCATAACGATGATCACCGCCCCTAGCATGGCAGCTTTGTTCTTTCGAAGACGGTGAAACGCGTCTGCTGTTAGGCTAGTCGGCCTAACTTTTTCAAATTGAGGGATTTGGTTAGAGGGAGAAACAGATACTTTTTCTGACATCGATCTCTCTCCTCTAATCTGTACGAATACGGGGGTCGATGAAAGTATAGAGGATGTCCACAATGGTATTTGCGAGAACTAAAAACATTGCCAATAATAACACTGTCCCCATAATGACCTGATAATCCCTACCTGTAACACTGGTCACAAAAAACTTTCCCATCCCGGGGATGCCAAAGACAGTTTCAACGACGAAAGTACCGCACAAAAGGTAAGCAAGAGTCGGTCCTAAGACGGTAACAATCGGAATCAGGGCATTCTTCATTGCATGGCGAAAGATCACAAGGCGCTCGATCAACCCTTTGGCGCGAGCGGTTCGGATATAATCCTGACCGAGGACTTGCAATAAGCTGGCTCGGGTTAGACGAGCAATCAATGCTGAATTTGAAGCTCCCAGTGCTACTACTGGTAAAATCATCTGATTCAGATTTCCCCATCCACTCACTGGCACAATTTTCAATTGGACACCAAAAATATATTGAAGGATTGGAGCCATGATGATCACCGGCACAGAGATACCCAAAACAGCAACGGCCATTGCGAGGTAATCAATCAGGGTGTTTCTCTTTAGAGCCGAGATAATCCCTAATGGTACACCGATGAGGATAGATAAAGTAAATGCTGAAAATCCCAATTGCATGGAAATCGGCAGATGTTCACGAAAAATATCATTTACCGTCCGTCCAATACTGTTGTAGGAAGGCCCGAAATTCATCCACCTGAAGGTTGTACGATCCCCAAAGGGTAGTCTCACGTTGATCAAGTATTCATGGTCGAGATAATTCGATTGTTTTCCAGTGGTAACACGCGGGATGATAACACCCTCAACAAAGCTCAAATACTGGATATGCAAGGGTCGATCAAGACGATATTTCGCATTTAACTGGGCGAGAGTAGCAGCTGGGAGACGCTTTTCTCCTGTGAAAGGACCGCCGGGGATAATCCGCATGAGGATGAACGTGATGAGCGAGACAACAAACAGAACAAGTACCATCCATAAAAAACGTCGGAGAATGAATTTGCCCATAAATTTCCTTCCATCACAAGAGGAAATTAGGGATGTGCAATATTACTCATTTGCACATCCCTTGAGTGGCAAACTTTCTGTTTTCTATTGGGTGATGTCCCAATCCCAAAAATAGTCTACCCCTGTAACTGAATAGGTTCGGGTGATATTCGATCTTGTCACTGTCGGCACAACTGGATAATAAAGAGTCATTGTGCCAGCATCCTCGATGTTCAACAGCTTTTCTGCCTCAATATATAGACTTAATCGCTTGGCAGGATC
>JAOAHK010000101.1 GCA_026415275.1 Anaerolineales bacterium | reverse complement strand
CTCATTCAGTCAGCCAATTCTGTGTGAAGGACTGCTGATTTTGGCGGCATCGGGTTGGTTAGTCGGTTATAATAGCCCAATTCTCACTCCAGGTACATCGATGATGCGGGAGAAAGGGTTGTGATAATTTTTGCCGTTCTTTCTGGTTTTGGATTGGCATTTCTTGCTCCTGCTATCTGTCGCTTGGCAAAAGAAAAAAGCGGCTGGTGGTTGGCAATTTTGCCTTTCGCTCTCACTCTCTATTTCTTTTCATTATTGCCGAGCTTGGCAAAGGGGGAGGTTCAATCGCTGATCTTTACTTGGTCTGAAGAACTGGGACTCACCTTATCTTTTCGCGCGGACGGCTTGAGTTTGGCTTTTGCCTTGCTGATCAGTGGCATTGGCACGCTAGTTGCTGTTTATGCTGGCGGTTATTTTGGTGCGAAAGCCCCCATCGGTCGCTTTTACTTGTGGTTGTTCTTTTTCATGGCTTCTATGCTGGGGGTAGTGTTTGTGGATAATTTGCTCCTCCTGTTTATCTTTTGGGAGCTGACCAGTCTGAGCTCGTTTATGCTCATCGGTTTTGAACACGATCGCGATGAAGCCCGCGCAGCGGCGATCCAAGCGCTCTTAGTGACCGGCAGTGGCGGTTTGGTCATGTTGGCTGGTTTTGTGCTATTGGGGCAGATCGGCGGCAGTTGGGAGCTTTCATCCTTGCTCCCGAGGGGAGAGAGTGTGCGTGCTAACCCGCTTTATGTGGCTATTCTCGGCTTAATTCTCATCGGGGCGTTTACCAAATCGGCTCAGTTTCCCTTTCATTTTTGGTTGCCGAATGCCATGCAAGCGCCAACGCCCGTTAGCACCTATCTCCATGCTGCGACGATGGTCAAAGCGGGTGTTTACCTGCTTGCCCGTCTGTACCCTGTCTTAGGAGGAAATCCGATCTGGCTGTGGGCTGTGGGCGGGGTCGGGGCGGTGACAATGGTCTTAGGTGGGTATCTAGCTTTGAGTCAAACGGATATGAAACGACTGCTTGCCTATTCAACCATCAGTGCGTTGGGTAGCTTGGTAATGGCAATTGGCATCGGCAGCGAGACCGCTCTGAAGGCAATGGTCTTATTTTTGTTGGCGCACGGTTTGTACAAGGGCACGTTGTTTTTAGTCACCGGATCGGTGGATCACGAAAGCGGAACCCGCGATGTAAGGTATCTGGGAGGGCTGAGGCGTGCAATGCCCTACACCGCTGCAGGAAGCACCTTGGCAGCGCTATCGATGGCGGGCGTGCCCCTGTTTTTTGGCTTTGTTGCCAAGGAATACCTTTACGAAGCGGCTTATAAAGTGGGAGCTCTGTGGATCACCCTAGCTGTGCTTGGGGCTTTGTTGAATATCCTGATCGCTTTGCGGGTTGGGATTGCTCCGTTTTGGTTGCCTGAACCGGAAGGAGTCAAACTGCCCAAGAAACCGCACGAAGCCCCATGGAGTATGACGATCGGGCCACTCGTCTTAGGCGGTTTGAGCTTGCTTTTGGGAACTTTTCCTCAAATTCTCAGCTCAGCTCTGGTTTCGCCTGCCTTGTCTGCCGCAGCAGGCAAGATGATCGAAGTCAAACTGGCAGCATGGCATGGAGTAAACGATATTTTTTTGCTAAGTCTCTTGACTTTGGGGTTGGGGGTAGGATTGTTCGCCATGCGCAACGATATTCAACGCATCGCTGAAAAGTTGATGTTGCCATGGGGATTGGATACCCTCTATCAACGCTCTTTGGATGGATTGTTTGGTGTTGCTACTTTTCAGACCCGCTTGCTTCAGCACGGTTATTTGCGTTATTACTTGATCACCATCGTGATTGCTGTGGTGGGAATCACCGCAGGGGGGTTATTCCGCTGGGGTGGTGGTTCTTTGCCGCATCTGTCGCTAGACTTACGTTTTTATGAGTTGGGGATCGCAATCATCATCGTTCTTGCGGGTGGAATGGCGGTTCTTTCGCGCTCGCGGCTCGGCGCGGTTGCGGCCTTAGGCGTTGCCGGGTATGGTGTGGCATCGATTTATCTGTTATTCGGCGCGCCCGATTTAGCCATGACCCAATTTTTGATTGAATCACTGACGGTTGTTTTGTTTGTATTGGCTTTTTATCATCTGCCCAATTTTGCTCAATTGACCCCTAGGCGGGAACGCATGCGGGATGTGGTCATTGCGTTGATTACGGGCAGTTTGATGACGACGTTTGTATTCGTCGCTAGCGGGATACAAATTCATCCCTCCATTTCGCAATTCTTTGTGGAAAACTCTCTACCTTTGGCACATGGGCGCAATATCGTCAATGTCATCTTGGTGGACTTCCGCGGCTTAGATACTCTAGGGGAGATCACCGTTTTGGGAATTGCTGGACTCGGGGTCTTTGCCTTGTTGAAATTACGCTTGGAACAACGCTCAACAAAAGGTGGAAAACCTGCGAAAGTTAGTGAAGAGGGGGAGGAAAAATGACTTCACTGATCCTGCGCACCATGGTGCGCTTGTTGCTGCCTTTGCTTTTGATGTTTTCTGTTTTTCTGCTCCTACGCGGGCATAATGAACCCGGAGGAGGGTTCGTCGGTGGATTGATGGCTGCGACTGGATTTGCACTGGTTTCAATTGCGTTCGGCTCAGCCACGGCGCGACAAGTGCTGCGGATTGATCCGCTTTTCTTGATTGGCGTGGGACTGCTCCTGGCTTTGTCGAGTGGTTTGGTTACTCTATGGTTTAATCAACCCTTCTTAACTGGGATTTGGTATAAGCTTCCTCTGGGAACTTTCGCGAAATTAGAGCTGGGAACGCCTTTACTCTTTGATATCGGTGTCTACTTGACGGTGTGGGGGGTAACGTTGACCATCATCTTTGCCCTAGAGGAGGTTGGTTAGGTTATGGAAGTTGTTTTGCCCTTTGTCATTGGCAGTTTGTATGCCATGGCAATCTATATGCTGTTGCGGCGCAGTTTGGTCAAGTTGTTGATTGGTTTGGGGTTATTGAGCCATGCCAGCAATCTTTTGATCTTTACTGCGGCTGGCTTAACCCGCTCCAAAGCACCTGTGATTGCGCTAACCGCTGATCAACTTCAGCCTCCTCATGCTGATCCCTTGCCGCAGGCTTTGATTTTGACTGCGATTGTGATCAGTTTTGGGGTGACTGCCTTTGCGTTGGCGTTAGCTTATCGGGCATATCGCAGTGTGAATACCGATGATTTAGACCAGATGAAATCAACCGATGCATGAGATTGAGGGAATGGTGAATCGCTATCTCGTTTTACCCATTGTCATCCCCTTACTAACGGCTGTTTTGTGTTTGCTTTTCTTCCGCAAACCAAAGCTTCAACGATGGATTGGGGTCACTGGTGCTGCAGCTTTGTTGGTTGTTTCGCTCTGGTTATTAGGTGTTGTACGGTCTCAGGGCATTCAAGCGGTACAAATTGGAAATTGGCCAGCACCGTTTGGCATTACCCTCGTAGCAGATGTGTTCAGCGCTGTGATGATCGTCTTAGCGGGGGTATTGGGGGTGGCTGTTGCGGTCTATTCTCTGGAATCCGTTGACGCTCAAAGACAAGCCTTTGGGTACTATCCTCTGATGCATTTTCTCTTGATGGGTGTCTGCGGTGCATTTCTGACGGGAGATTTGTTTAATTTATACGTCTGGTTCGAAGTCATGCTCATGGCTTCATTTGTCTTGCTTGCTTTAGGTGGGGAGCGCGGGCAGATGGAAGGGGCAATCAAATATGTGACCTTAAACTTGCTCTCGTCAGCCATCTTTTTGGCTGCCCTAGGCTTGTTGTATGGTTTAGCTGGCACGCTCAATATGGCGGATTTGGCGCACAAATTCGCCAGTTCCGCCAGCGCCCCTTCGAATGCGATAATCACCGCCCTTTCTATGCTCTTTCTCAGTGCCTTTGGCATTAAGGCGGCGATCTTCCCCCTGTTTTTCTGGTTGCCAGCCTCATACCATACACCTCCGGTAGCAGTCACTGCCCTTTTTTCGGGTTTGCTGACCAAAGTTGGTGTTTATTCGTTGATCAGGGTTTTTACGCTGATCTTTATTCAAGAATTCGATTACACCCACACCCTCCTGTTGGTCATTGCGGGTTTGACGATGATCACCGGTGTGTTAGGGGCGGTTGCTCAAAATGAAATGCGCCGCTTGTTGTCTTTTCACATCATCAGTCAAATCGGTTACCCCTTGATGGGCTTGGGGATTTTTACTCCTTTGGGGTTGGCAGCAGCGGTGTATTTTGTCTTTCATGTTTCTTTAGCGAAATCCACCCTCTTCTTGATCAGCGGGGTGATTGGTCGCTTACGAGGCACTTTCGACTTAAAAAAATTAGGCGGGCTTTATCAGGGACAGAGTTGGTTAGCAGCGCTTTTTTTAGTTGCCGCTTTATCCTTGGCCGGCCTACCTCCTTCTTCGGGATTCTTTGCAAAGTTGAGTTTGGTGCAAGCTGGTTTACTTCAGGGGCAGTTTGTGATTGTGGCAGTCTCTTTGGGAGTCAGCCTCTTGACGCTATTTTCGATGATCAAAATTTGGAATGAAGCGTTTTGGAAGATGTCTCCTACCGCTAGTGAGATCGAAGGGGAAATTACACTGCAGAAGGATTGGAGTTGGCTTGCCCCTATTCTGTTTTTGGTCGGGTTAACCCTGGTAATCAGTTTTGGAATTGGGCCGGTCTTTCAGATCGCAGCTCAAGCTGGGCAGCAATTGATGAATCCGCAGCTCTATATCCAAGCTGTCTTGGGAGGTGGGGGATGAGCTTGTTCTTAACCAACATTCTATTAGCCTTATTGTGGGTGTCCTTAAGCGGAAATTTCAGCCCGGCTAATCTCCTCTTCGGCTATCTAATCGGGTATTTAGCCTTGTTTCTCTCGCGCCGTGCGTTTGCCCCTAGCAATTATTTCGGTGTGGTGGAACGATTGGTGCGTTTTGTGTTTTTCTTTGTCTGGGAGCTGATCCTAGCCAACTTGCGCGTGGCGTACGAGGTCTTAACCCCTCGTCACAACATGCATCCAAGGGTGATTGCTTTACCGCTTCAAGCGCGCACAGACTTCGAGATCTCTGCTTTGGCGATCTTAATCTCCCTGACGCCGGGCACGCTTAGCTTGGACGTTTCTGCCGATAAAAAGGTTCTTTATATTCATGCGATGTTTGCGGAAGACGAAGAAGCCGTGCGCAAGGACATTCAAAACAACCTTGAAGCTCGCTTATTGGCGATCTGGCGCCAGCCGCCTTCTTAAGGAGAGATAGCTATGATACTATGGTTGACCATTGGTCTGCTCGTCGCTGCGGTTCTTCTGTGTCTCTATCGCGTCGCCCGTGGTCCGAGCTTGCCCGATCGGGTGGTGGGGTTGGACTTGCTCGCCTCGGTGACGGTTGGATTGATCGCTGTTTACGCAGTACTTAGCGGAGAAATCATTTATATCGACGTCGCTACGGTTCTAGCCTTGATCGCCTTTCTTGGCACTGTGGCGTTTGCCTATTTCATTGAGAAAGGGGGAATGCCATGGCGCAAGACTTAAGTGCCTGGTTGATCTTTTTCGGCGCATTGTTTATGTTTATCGCCGCTTTAGGGGTGGCGCGCATGCCAGATTTGTTTACCCGCATGCACAGCAGCACGAAGTCGGCGACTTTGGGGGTGGGCTTAATTATGTTAGGCGCGGCATTTCACTTTGGCGAGATCGGCATGACCATGCGCGTGATTGCGATTATCGTCTTTGTATTTCTAACGGCGCCAGTGGCAGCGCACATGTTAGGCAGAGCGGCCTACTTCGCTGGTGTTCCTTTATGGGAAGGCACCCTGAGCGACGCCTTGCGCGGGCATTATGATCGCCGCACGCATCGGCTGATCAGCGACGAAAAAGTAGAAGAGAATTTTCCTGAAGGAGACATTGCTGTATGAATGCCTTGACCGATGTTTTGATCATAATTGCCAGTGTGATTGGTTTGTGGTGGGGCGCTGTCTGGATTGTCGAAGCCGCTGTGCGTATAGCCAAACGAGTGGGGTTGTCGGAGTTGGTTATCGGATTAACGGTTGTCGCCATTGGGACCTCTGCCCCAGAGTTCGCGGTCACAGTAGGGGCGGCTTTAGAAGGACAAGGGGACATTTCGGTTGGGAACGTGGTTGGCTCAAATATCTTCAATTTGGGTTTCATTCTTGGCAGCGTGGCGCTCGTGCGAGCCATTTGCACAACCCGAACGATGGTTGTGCGTGATGGCGGAGTCTTAGTCGGCACCTCTATCCTGCTCCTCTTGTTTCTCTGGGATCACCAAATGAGCCGTCTCGAGGGGGGGATTCTGTTGGCTCTTCTGTTTCTCTCTTTGGGTTACTTGATCTGGAAAAAGGAACCGATGGAAGATGGATTGCCAACAGGCGAATTTCACTGGTGGGATGTTCCTCGCTTGATAGCTGGAATTGCCCTAGTTGTCGGTAGCGGCCACTTTCTGGTTGAGAGCGCAGTGCATCTGGCACGATTGATTGGTGTGTCTGAATGGGTGATCGGAGTGACGATTGTCGCCGCAGGCACTTCTTCCCCGGAGTTTGCGACTTCTCTAATTGCCGTGTTGCGCGGACGGCATGGTGTGTCGGCAGGTAATTTGATCGGTAGCGATATTTTTAACTTATTAGGGGTTTTGGGCTTGGCAGCCTTGATTCAACCGATGAGAGTGGATGCCAGCGCTGTGAGTAGCATCTTGGTCCTGGTGGGAATGGTGGTTTTGGTAGTTGTCTTTCTGATGCGAACGGGCTGGCAGATCTCTCGCTGGGAGGGAGCTTTGTTGATTGCCATTAATGTTTTCCGCTGGATTCTGGATTTTATGCGTTGAGGTTCCGATGAGCTCAAGTCAGACAAATTCTTAAGAGTAAGCCTGAATCAATCTGTCGAGACAGTTAGAGCATAGGATATCGCTTCGTCTACAGTCATTGAGCGGCCGGCTGCCAAAGCTTGCTCAAACGCCACAGCGTCTAAACTGGCATGTGCATTTGCAATACTGCGCTCATGATCCGCTTTTTCAGCGGGGGTTAAGACGGTGCCGATAGATTTTCCTAGTTCCTCTGTTGCTCCAAACAAGCGGGTCGCCCGCTCTATTTGTCCCTCCGCAATTGCCAAGTGAGCAAATGCTTCCAGCAAGTAAAATATGCCCCAGGTGTTGTCAAGTTCCTTAACAGTAGTAAGTGCCTTGTTATATAGTGAGCGGGCTTTGGTATAGTTCCCCTCTAGGCGGGCGATGTGTCCCAAAATCATTCTAGAGCGTGATGCCAAATATCGATCATCTGGTTCTCGAAATAAGGCTAAGCTTTTCTCTAGAAGTGTGCTTGCTAGCTCATGGTCTCCGCGTCGAAAAGCGATATAGCCTAGTTCGCTCAGAATGCGGGCAACGCCACTGTGATCATTCAATTTTTGAAATAGGGTAAGGCTTTCTTGATAGAATGACTCTGCCACCTCATAATCCTGCTGGACACTGAGCAAAAAGCCCAGTCGCCCTAAAGTATCGGCTAGGCGGAGATGATTGCCCAGTTCCTGGTCCAATTTTATGCTCTGCTCAAAGAAAGTTCGCGCTGCAGGGAAATCGGACTGATAGTAAGCCAACCTGCCGGCCGCGCGCAGCGCCTTTGCTCTCAATGCTTGGGAGGCGGTTTTGCTCGCTCGCTGCATTAGTGTTTCCAACCAACCTTTCTCTACAGCAAATTGTCCTCTTGCTTCCCAGAAGTTGGGTAAGGCTGCCGCTAGACGCAGACCAAGTTGGGCATTGCCCTGTTCTTGCAGACTCCACTCCAGCGCAGACCGCAGATTGTCGTAATCTTGGTTCAACTGGTCAAAGGCGCTCGGT